>NZ_LSFI01000040.1 GCF_001642325.1 Thermodesulfatator autotrophicus
TGGGATTACTTAGTCGCACTTTGTGTTCCTCGTATGACCCATTGGGGCACTTCGTCGGCCCTGCGGGGTCCCCCTAATAATAACAAAGGGAGTACGCTCCTCGCGGTGACAATGGGGTTGTCATTGCGAAACCAATCTCTACTCTGTCATTGCAAGTCACTAAGTGGCGAAGCAATCTCAGCCTTTAAGTGATTAACAACTATTTGGGCCAGTTCTTCCACTGGGCGGGTGGTCTCAAGAACAAGCAACTTATCTTCAGGAATTTCGGTAGGTGGCTCAAAGACTTCTTTTTGCTTAACATAGATTTCCCAGCGGCCGTCAGAGGGCTCAGCTGTTTTTTGGGCCCTTTCCTCAAAACGGGCCTTTATTACCTCGTCTGGTGCCACACACTGCACGAAGAGAAGCTTAACTTTCAAGTCTTTCACCGCTTCTAAAACCATTTCCCGTAAATTTCTGGCCCGAAAGGTAGCATCAAGAATTACATCTCGGCCACGGACAAGGTCTTCAGCGGCATAGCGCGCCATGGCTTCGTATGTTTTAAGGGTAAACTCCTCGCTGTATATCCCTTTACCAAAGGGAACATAGTGATGCTCTTCAGGCTTTATGCCCAGTAATTTTTTGCGCACGATGTCTGAATTGTAATAATTGGTAAGGAGCTTATCTCTAAGGGCACGGGCAAGCGTGCTTTTGCCTGTCCCTGAAAGGCCAAAGATAACAATAAGCCACGGCACACCTTCGGCGTAAAGATAGGCCAGGTCAAAATAACGCCTGGCATCATTTAAGGCCTTATTGCGCACTTCTTCTGGCACCTCAGGAGAAGCCCAGGTGAAACAACCAATTTTCCCTCGCACATAAGCCCGGTAACACTTATAAAAGTCAAGTAAATTAAGGAGCCCTTTATCTCCCGAAAGGGAAACATACTGGTCAATGAAATAGCGCGAGAAATCTTTAAGTTCGTGAAAGTCAAGGTCCATGGCGAGAAAAGCCAGGTCCTGGGCCACATCACCACAGCGAAAGCGGTCATTAAATTCAATACAGTCAAAGATATAGACCTCGTTTTTAGGCTCATCAAAACAAATGTTGGCGGAATAAAGGTCTCCATGGCCATCGCGGATAAAACCCTCGGCAATGCGCTCCTTAAAAAGGGCCTCTTTTTCTTTAATGAAAGTGCGCGACCAGGAAACTATGTGCTCATAACGATGAGGGGCAAGGGCCCTGCCTACGAAATCTTTGGTCTGGCTGAAGTTTTCTTCCACGTTAAAAGAGATGGCCTCAAGGGTGCCGTATTTATTGACTTCCGGGCCAGTTTCTGCCTGCTGATAAAAGGGCACAAGCTTTTTGACAATTAAATCCAGGTGGCTCTGGCGCAAACGGCCCTGGGCTATAAGGCGGCCCATCATGCCCTCTTCTGGCATACGTTTCATCTTAACCGCCCATTCCACGGGCTCGCCTTCTCTCTCAAAATAGGCAGTATCACCCTTTTCAACCACCGGCACTACCCCCAGGTAAATGTCCGGACACAGGCGGCGGTTAAGGGTTACCTCTCTCTCACAGTAAAACTTCCGTTTTTCAAGGGTGGTAAAGTCAAGAAAACCAAAGTCAACAGGCTTTTTTATCTTATAAACCAGGTCCCCTGCTAAAAAAACATAGGAAATATGCGTCTGGATTAACTCCACCTTTTCTGGCCGGTGAGGGTAGGCCTCAGGTTCAAGCAGTTTTTTTATCAAAGCCGGCAGTTCTTTCATAAAAGCTCCTTAAAACCACCTGGTACCAAACAAGGCCACTTTAGCGGCCTCAAGAGTTTCTCGGGCCACCTGACAGGCTTTTTCGTTTCCAGAGGCCATTATTTCTTCAAAAAGAGAGGGTTTTTCTTCAAGTTCACGGCGCCTTTCCCAAAGGGGCCGCAAGGCCTCTACCACCCTGTCAGCAAGCTTTCTTTTACATTCCACACAACCAAGACGAGCATCTTTACAGCCAGCAATAACCTCTTGCTGCTCTTCTGGAGTCAAGTAAAGCTTCATAAGTTGAAAGGCCACACAGCGGTTTTCCGGGTCACCTGGGTCACTTTTACGCGGACGGTTAACGTCTGTTACCATGGTGCTTATTTTCTGGCGCACGGCTTTTTCGTCGTCAGAAAGAAAAATAGCATTCCCGTAGCTTTTACTCATTTTGCGCCCATCTATCCCGGGAACCTTGGGCACCTCTGAAAGCAATGGTTCCGGGAGGGGGAAAACTTCAGTCTGGTAAAGATAATTGAAGCGGCGGGCTATCTCACGGGTTAGCTCCAGATGGGGCAACTGGTCCACTCCCACCGGCACTTTATGGGCCTTGTAGATTAAAATGTCTGCGGCCTGGAGCACGGGGTATCCTAAAAAACCATAAGTAGCCAGGTCTTTTTGTTTAAGCTCCTTTATCATGTCTTTGTAAGTGGGATTCCTTTCAAGCCAGGAAACCGGAGTAAACATGGCAAAAAGGAGATAAAGCTCAGCGTGCTCCTTAATAGCACTCTGGATAAAAAGAGTAGAACGAGATGGGTCTAGACCAACGGCCAGCCACTCAAGTAATAACTCTCGGGAAAATTCTGGAATACGCCTGGGGTTTTCATACTCTGTAGTAAGGGCATGCCAGTCAGCCACGAAGTAAAAACACTGGTATTCTTCCTGAAGCTTGAGCCAGTTACTCAGCACTCCGTGAAGATGCCCCAAGTGAAGAGGGCCTGTAGGCCTCATGCCACTAAGTACTCTTTTGGAACTCACAAAATACCTCCTGCTTAAAAAATGAGCTTATCCCTTCATTAAAACAGATTTACCTTTTTGCCAAGAAAAGAATTATAAGGATAAGCAAAACCGATTTACTTTGCCCTGTAAAAATATTATTTTGTTTCTTTGAACCCTTTTGAAAGGAGCATCTTATGGCCACGGGACGCTTAAAAGTCCTTGACCCTGACCGCTGTGTTGGCTGCCAGCTATGTATGTTTGCCTGTCAGAGACGCACCGGCCAGGCAGGCCTGGCCGAAAGTGCTATTCACGTTCGGTCTCGCGGTGGGCTTTCACGCGGGCTTACCGTGATTGTTTGCCGGGCCTGTGAAGACCCACCCTGCTTGGCGGTATGTCCTACCGGGGCGCTAATAAAGAGAAAAGGGGGCGGAGTAGTTCTTGCGGCTAAAAAGTGCATTGGCTGTGGTTTTTGCCGTGAGGCCTGTCCATTAAATGCTATATTCTGGAACGATGAGACGCAAAAACCCGTTATCTGTATGCATTGTGGGTATTGCGCTGAGTATTGCCCTCACCAGGTAATTGCCCTTGAGGAGGCTGCCTGATGCTTAAAAATGACCCTTTGAAAAGAGTTCTCTATATTGACCTCTCCTCTAAAAAATTTTGGATAGAAGAAAGACGGGACCTTTTTGAAAAATATATTGGTGGCACCGGGGTAGCCAGTGCCCTTCTTGAAGAAGAGTGCCCGAAAGAGATTGACCCTCAAGACCCCAAAAATCCCATTATTCTTGCAGTTGGGCCATCTACCGGGCTTTTCCCTATTGTCTCTAAAACTGTTTCCATGTTTCTTTCACCGCACAACAAGCTTTTAGGAGAAAGCCATGCCGGTGGCCGCAGCGCCGTGGCCTTGAGGCTTGCCGGTTATGGCGCGGTAATTATTCGTGGTAAGAGCAATATACCCGTTTATCTGGTGATTGACAGTAATGGGGTCAAGTTTCGCGATGCCCGCGCTCTGTGGGGGCTTTCTGTTTCTGAAACAGGACGTTTTATTCGCGAAAGAGAAAAAGGAAGTGGGCTAAGAAGTATTCTTCGCATAGGGCGGGCAGGAGAAACCGGTGTTACCTACTCCTGTGTAGTCACAGAAACTTATCGCCATTTTGGAAGGCTTGGTCTGGGGGCCCTTTTTGGTTACAAAAAATTAAAGGCCATTGTTATTGAAGGCGGTAAAAAGGCCTTACCAGTAACTGACCGCAAGCTATACAAAGAAACTTACGACGATATTTTAACCCGCTTAAGGGAAAACCCTTCTCTCAAAAAATATTACGAACTGGGCACAGCGGTTAACATCATTCCTCTAAACATGCTAGGGGCTCTTCCTACCAGAAACTTAAAAGAAACGCGCTTTGAAAAGGCAGAAAATATTTGTGGTGAATACTTTGCCGAAAACCTTTTGGGACGAAGACTTGCCTGTGCCCATTGCCCTATGGCCTGTATCCACATTGCCGCCTTAAGAACCCCCTATGAAGACGAACCTTATTTTTACAAAACTACTTTTATTTCTTATGACTACGAGCCCATTTACGCTACTGGTAGCATGATAGGGGTAGGCTCAGCTGAAGGAGTTTTACGTCTTCTTGATAGCATTGACAACTATGGTTTTGACGTTATGAGCACGGGAGTGGTGCTGGCCTGGACTACCGAGGCCTTTGAAAAAGGCCTCATTAATGAAGAACATACCCTGGGGCTTGAACCAAAGTTCGGTGACGTTGAAACCTACCTTAAGATGCTTTTCCATCTGGCCAATCAAAGTAATGAGTTTTACACGGCGCTGGCCCGCGGGGTAGATTTTACTTCCCAAAAATACGGAGGTGAGGACTTTGCCCTGGCCTTTGGTGGTAATGAAATGAGTGGCTACCATACAGGCTATGGTATCCACATAACTCACCTTACGGGCTCAAGGCATAGCCACCTTGATTCTGCTGGCTATAGCTACGACCAAAAAACCAAACTCAAAGAGCTTGATATCCATAAGCTAGTAGAAAAACTTTTTAAAGAAGAGGCCTACCGCCAGGTACTTTCTTCAGCGATCTGCTGTTTCTTTGGCCGCAGTGTTTTTGATTTTGAAACCCTAGCTCGCATGTTTTCCCTTTCTGGGTTTGGCTACGAAGCCAAAGATTTAGAGAAACTGGGACAAGACATTTTGATCAGGAAATATCATTTTAAGAAGGCCAGAAACTTTGCGCCGAGCAAGTTAAGAATTCCCAGAAGGATATTTGAAACCATATCACCTCACGGCAAACTTGATGAAAAAGTCTTAAAGACAGCGGTCAAACTTTATGAAGAAATGATTGAAAAAAGAGGAGGTGGGGCATGCAAATAACCCTTTACTACGAAACCGAGTGGATTGCCAAAGGTGAAGGTATTTACGTAACAGCGTCTTCTCTTCTGGAACTTAAAGACAAGATAAAAACTTATCTTTTAACCAAACGAGAAATGAAAACCCAAAAAGTAACCCTCGTATTTGATAGGGCTCGTATTCCCCACTGGATAGTTAGCCATCTCTCAGTAGAAACCACCGAACTAGAATTAGTGTAAACAGGTAAAAGAGGGGGCTTTTAACCCCCTCTTTTATTAAGCCAGGCCGAGTTCCTTTAATTTTTCTTCCGTGGGGATACCCTCTTTAGTCCAGCCACGAATTTCGTAATACTCGGGGAGCATTTCTGGCAGACGATGGACTTTCCCTTTATTGGGACCCTCAGGGAGAGGTTCTTCTAAAAGACGCTTGGGAAGGGTGTCTTCTTTAGGGTCAAGGCCAGCTTTTAAGTTAAAAACCCTTTCCAGATTCCAGATGCGTTCACCACACTGCATCATCTCTTCAATGGTGTAGTCAAAGCCGGTAGCAGCGGCCAGAAGGTCACGATAATCCTTGGCTCCTAAGGCAAAGGAAGTAAAGAGACAAAGGCCTGAGGAGTCAATCACCGCGGTTAAGTCCTGAAAGATTTTTACCCACTGGGCCTTGCCTTCAATAGCCTGAGGATCAAGCTTTTCAGGGCTACCAAGCACTTCAGGGGCAATGAGATAGGCCCTCACATGGCAACCACCCCGGTTAGAGGTGGCATAAGCCAGGCCGTGGCCCTGGACACCACGAGGGTCATAGGCGGGTAGCTCCTGACCTTTAACACTCATGGAAAGCTCTGGTGCTCCGTAATGTTCAGCCAGGCGTTTTGAGCCTTCAGCTAACTTATCTCCCAGGCCTTTACGATAAGCAATGGCGTGGGTGTAATAGACAATGGCCTCAGAGCTGCCAAAAGTAGGCTTCGGCCCAGCGGCCAGGTCTTCTTTGGGAATATAGCCCTTTTCAAAGAGTTCCATGGCACAGGCTATAGTGGCTCCACAGGAAATCGGGTCAAGCCCCAGGGTGTTACACAGGAAGTTAGCCTCGGTTATGGCAATCAAGTCTTTCACACCACAGTCAGCCCCAAAGGCCCAACCGGTTTCGTACTCAGGACCCTCGCCCTTATTTTTATTGGGAAGCTCAGTTACCCGGCCACATTTAATGGGGCAGGCGTAGCAGCCCTTATTTTTTTTGAGGTAGCCTTTTTCCACCAGGGCCTCACCACAAATTTCATCTGTCCCTTCAAAGACCCCTGTCTGGAAGTTGCGAGTGGGATAAAGGCCGCTTTCGTTTATGATGTTATCAAGCACTTTAGTGCCAAGCTTGGGCAGAGCCTCACCAGTAACCGGGTTAGTTCTAATTATGTCAAGCTTTTCCCGGAGAAAGTTTTTAAAAATTTCAGCTTCTGCCGGTTCAGTTCTTTTGGTGCCACGAACCACAATGGCCTTAAGCTTCTTGTAGCCCATGACCGCCCCTACTCCTGAACGACCGGCCGCCCGGTGTTTGTCGTTCATGACACAGGCAAAACGCACCAGATTTTCTCCAGCTGGGCCAATACAGGAAACTCTAGCCTTGGTGTCTCCAAACTCCTCCAGCAAGCGGTCAGTGGTTTCGTGAGTATCAAGGCCCCAGAGGTGTTCAGCAGATTTGAGTTCCACTTCGTCGTCTTTTATGCTGAGATAAACCGGCTTTTCCGCTACGCCTTCAAATATAATCATGTCGTAGCCGGCAGCCTTAAGCTCTGCCCCAAAAGTGCCGCCAGAATTTGAACAGGCAATAAGCCCGGTAAGAGGAGACTTACAAATAACCATATAACGGCCACCGGTAGGAGCAGGAGTTCCAGTGAGAGGACCGGTAGCAAAAATAAGCGGGTTTTCAGAAGAAAAAGGTTCAGCTTTAGGGTCCATCAATTGTGAGAGATAATAACTCCCCAGCCCTCGACCGCCTATAAACTTGCGCAAAAGCTCTTCGGGAATACTTTCTTTTTTAACCTCTCCTGTTGATAAGTTAACCCGTAAAATACAGTTTGCATAAGAGCCTGGCATAAACTCCTCCTTTCTATAAAATTAATGGTTTATCTTTTCCACTAAAAAACATTAATGGGAGAGTCTTTCATATTAAAGACCTTTTACAAAATATTTTCGTGAAACTGCTTCTCCTGTCCGAGCAAAGCGAGGGATCTCCTCGCAGTGATAAATAAGGGAATCCACCCCTCTCTCAATGACAACATTGGAAAAGGTGTTTCTCGCAGGGGAGAGGGAAATGTATTTTTCGCGATAACAAAAGAATGTGTAACCGCAAGGCTTTCCTACCACTTTGTCATTGCGAGCGGAGTGAAGCAATGACAAGAAAGGAGTTCGCAATAACAGCCCTAAAATTGCCATCTATTTTTGCTCCCAGAAAAATTTCACCAAGGCAACATGATCTCCGAAGGACTTATGAGATATTTTCGCTCACAATAACAACTAATAATAAGCTAATAGCTATTTTAAATAAAGTTATATCAAAAAAATTTTGAGAAAAAATTTTAAGGGACAGGCAATTTAAAAAACTAACGCCTGTCCCGTGAAAACTAAAAATTAAAAAGAATCACGTCTAAAAATTTACTGCTTCTAAAGGTTCTCCTGTCAGGACAGCCATATATATAGCTTTTACATCTTTTTCTGTGGCCTTACGCGGATTGGTTAAACCGCAGGCGTCTTTCATGGCGTTAGCAGTCATAATATCAATGTCTTCCTCTTTAACTTCCTTACCATAACGTTTACCAAGTTCTATTAAACTTGGCGGAATTCCCACGTCTAATGAAAGCTGTTTAATAGCAACTAAACACTTTTCTGCGGCTTCCCTAGGAGATAAGCCTTCAACATTTTCTCCCATAAGTTCCGCCATCTTTACAAAGCGGTCAATCTTGGCAATAAGATTAAACTTTTCCACATAAGGAAGTAAAATGGCATTACATTCACCGTGAGGAAGGTCATAGAAGCCACCTAATTGATGAGCCATAGTGTGGACATACCCTAAAGAAGCGTTGTTAAAGGCCATACCAGCTAGAAATTGGGCATAGCACATCCCTTCACGGGCCTCTACGTCATCTCCATTAGCTACCGCCCGGCGTAAATATTTAAAAATCATAGATATAGCCTTCTCAGCACAAGCGTCAGTAATAGGAGTAGCTATGGTTGAAACATAGGCTTCCACTGCGTGGGTTAAGGCGTCCATACCAGTAGCAGCGGTGAGGGCTGGAGGCATTCCTAGCATCAGTTTGGGATCGTCAATAGCAACATGAGGAGTTACTCTCCAATCAACTATGGCCATTTTTACCTTTCTTGAAGTATCAGTAATTATACAAAAGCGAGTCATTTCAGCGGCTGTGCCAGCCGTAGTATTAACTGCTATGAGCGGAGGCAATGGCCTGGTAGATTTGTCAATACCTTCGTAATCATGAATCTTTCCACCGTTTGTAGCCACAAGACCTATAGCCTTACCGCAATCGTGAGAGGAGCCACCACCAACAGTAATAATGGCATCACAATTTTCTTTTTGATAAATCTCTAAACCTTCTTCCACATTGGTATCCGTTGGATTGGGAACAGTTTTATCATATACAGCGTATTCTATACCAGCTTCATCTAATAGTTTGGTTACTTCGTTTAAAATACCCATAGTGTTTCGTCAACTGTGTCCGCA
>NZ_LSFI01000041.1 GCF_001642325.1 Thermodesulfatator autotrophicus
CTATCTTTTCTGAATCCTGGCTTGAGCTTTAGGAGGGCCTATGCCCAAGGTTACCTTTTTGCCAGCCAACATTACGGTAGAAATCCCTGAAACAGAAACCATAATCAGGGCAGCCATGAAGGCTGGCCTTCATATAAACGCTTCCTGTGGCGGGGCAGGTGTTTGTGGTAAGTGCCGCGTCTTTGTGGAGGGGGGAGAAGTAGAGGGAGAGCCCCTCCCCGAAGGCGGTTACAAGGCCTGCACCCTTTATCCCAAAAGCGATGTAACTATTCGTATTCCTGTGGAAAGTGAAGTTGACCGCCGCGCCCTTTTGCGCCCGGTGAAAAAAGTAGCTTCAGCCTGGCTTGAGGCCCGCGAAGCCGCTCAAGTCTCCATAGACCCGGCTATTAAAAAAATCTATCTCAAACTTGAGCCACCAAGCCTTGAAAATAACATGCCTGACCTCTCACGCCTTGAAACAGCTCTTTTACAAAACCTTGGCGTAGAGCGTTTAGAGGTAAACTGGCGTCTTTTACGGAACTTGCCTTACCGGTTGCGTGAGAAAAATTTTGAAACTACTGCTATCTTATTTGAAGAAACGCCTCCTAAATTACTCGGAGTAGAAGCCGGAAACACCACCAAAAGGCATTTTGCCCTGGCAGTGGATATCGGAACTACCACTATTTGCGCCCAACTGGTTGACCTTGTAAGTGGCAAAATCCTGGGGGAGACTTCTGATTACAACCCACAAATAAGTTACGGGGAAGATGTCATAAGCCGCATTGAATTTGCTCGCAAAAAGGACGGCCTAAAAATACTTCACGAAAAAGTTATTGAATGCCTTGGAAAGCTGGCTCAGGAACTTTGCCAGCAGAATAACATAAACCCTGAAGAGCTCTCTCATTATTCTCTGGCGGGAAACACCGTGATGAGTCACTTCCTGCTATTTCTTGAGCCCAGGTTCTTGAGGGAAAGCCCTTACGTGCCAGTGGCCTCGCGTTTCCCCTTGGTGCCTGCCAAGGATTTAGGTTTACCTGCCGGAGAACAAACCATATTAACTCTGGCTCCGTGTGTGGCCAGTTATGTAGGCGGTGATATTACCGCCGGCGTAGTGGCTACTGGTATGGCCAAAGAAGACCCTCTTACTTTATTTATTGACATTGGGACAAACGGCGAAATCGTGGTCGGCAATAAAGATTTTCTGGCCTGTGCTGCCTGCTCTGCCGGGCCGGCCTTTGAAGGAGGAGGAATAAAACATGGAATGCGAGCTACCATCGGGGCCATAGAGGCTGTAAGCATTGACCCCCAAACCCTTGAGCCCATGATTCTTACCATTGGCAACAAAAAGCCCAAAGGCATCTGCGGCTCGGGTATTATCTCCCTTCTGGCCACACTTTTTATTGAAGGAATTATTGACCAGTCAGGAAAATTTCGCCGTGACCTTAATTCTCCACGTATAAGAGAGGGCCGTGAAGGCTGGGAATACGTTCTGGTGTGGAAAGAAGAGTCTGCCACCGGAGAAGACATCGTTTTTACGGAAGCTGATATTGACAACCTCATTCGGGCCAAAGGGGCCATGTTTTCAGGCTACCAGACTTTACTTGAATCCGTAGGGCTTGATATTACGATGGTTGAACGAGTGATTCTTGCGGGAAACTTTGGAAGCTTCCTTGACCTTGAGCAGGCCATAATTATTGGCCTTTTACCGGATTTGCCCCGGGAAAATTTCTACTTCGTAGGTAACAGCTCGCTCATGGGAGCAAGAATGGCAGCGCTTTCTAAAGAAGTTCTGGCTGAGATGGAGCGCGTGGCTCAGATGATGACCCACTTTGAACTCTCAGCTCACCCGGGATATATGGACTATTATGTTTCGGCCCTGTTTTTACCTCATACTAACTTAGATTTGTTCCCTACGGTAAAAGAGCTTCTCCAACAAATAGGCTAATAGGGGCAGGTCAAGTGCCTGCCCATAAATAGCTATGAAGATACTGGTTCTTGGCGGCATAAAAAGTGGAAAAAGCAATTTTGCCCTGAAACTGGGAAACGAATTCCCGGAGCCACGCATTTTCCTGGCCACCGCCCAGGCCTTTAACAAAGAAATGGCGGAAAAAATTAAACGCCACCGCCGCGAACGAGGTCAAAACTGGCATACACTGGAAGTCCCCCTTGAGCTTCCTCAAATTCTTAGTGAAATTGAATCCTGTGGTGTAGCCCTTATTGATTGTTTGACAGTGTGGCTGGGAAATCTCTTTTATCACCAAAAAGATGTTGATTCCTACTTAAAGTCTTTGCTTGATAGCATAAAAAATTTTTCTTATCCCCTAATAATCGTATCAAATGAAATAGGCCTGGCCCCTGTGCCAGCGGATAAAGAAATCAGAATGTTTGCTGAAAGTTTGGGACTTCTTAATCAAAAAGTAGCCAGACTCTGCGAACGCACCTATTTAATGGTAGCAGGAAGGGCCCTGATTATTTAGGCTCTAAACGGCCTTGACTAAAGCCCAAATTGGCTTTAAATAAAAAGAGCGTGCCGAGGTGGTGGAATTGGTAGACACGCTGTCTTGAGGGGGCAGTGGGCGTAAGCCCGTGCGGGTTCGAGTCCCGCCCTCGGCACCACTTAAGTCAATTCCTTCTACTACTTAAGTCCAAAAATATTCAAAAATTCTTTGCTTTTCCTCTTGCTAACTGGCAAGATTTGCCTGCTTTTTAATAACAAAAAGTAGCGAGATCCCTCTTTAAGAAGCCTCTTAATAAAAGCTAAATTGACAATATAACTGCGGTGAATTCTAAAAAATTGATTTTTGTCTAAAAATTTTTCTATTTTAGCCAGAGACAATGGGCATAAATATGTTTTTTCATTACAAAAAAGCTCGGTATAATTCCCCGCTGCTTTAAAAAACTCTATCTCCTTTACTTCTAGAAACAGAATGGTCTCATCATCATAGACGGGAATTTTTAAAATTCTGTGCTGTTTATCCGCGGTCAAAAAAGTAATATCAAAAAGAAGCGCTAAAAATTTATATTCACAGTCTCCTTCCAGCAAAAAAACTTTTCCTAACAAGAATATTTCTCCATGGTGCTGACCATTAAAAATTTTTAAGATGTAACTGTGGCTTTGCCCATAAGAAGTGGCCTCTTCTTTCATTTTAAGAATTTTTTCTCTGGCCTGTTCGTCATGAAGGGCAAGAAGACTATTTTTCCCGGGAGGTAATGAAAAATTTTCCCTTATGAAATTGTTTACACAAAGGATGTTAAATTTGTCATCAAATATAACTAAACCTGCGTCAAAATTTCTAAAAAGCTCGCTTATAATATTAATCATGGCCTGGCCGGGAAGTTTTACTATAAAGTTAACATCTTCCCGGCCAGAAGGCAGCTAAAAAGATTTGCGTTTTTCCATAATGATTTCTTCCATCAAAGAAGCCGTCTTAACCGGGTCTTCTTCCACAAAGAAATAACCACCAAGCAATTCTTTGATCCCCTCAGTAAGGATGCCAACCACTTCTTCACTCCCACCAATGGGAGGCATGGGCCAGAGATGGACAGGCACACCTGAAGCCACAAAATAAGTTCCAATAGACACGGCCTTTTCTGTCATCCATTCTGGAGCTGAACCCACCAAAGGAAGGTCTGAGATATCCACTTTAAGGTAATCCGCCAGGGCTCCGGCTAGCACCAGCATGCGTGAACAGTCAACACAGGAGCCCATGTGAAGGACTGGCGGGATATCAAGGGCCTGACAAACTTCTTTTAAACCCTCTCCTGCCAATGACTGGGCTTCAATTTTCATCAATCCCGCCTTAGCCGCCGCAATAGCCCAGCAACCAGTGCCAATAACCAGGATATCTTTCTTTATAAGCTCTCTGGTCAAACTTATGTGAAAGGCATCATGCTTTACTTTAGGATTATTACAACCGACGATACCAACCACACCCTTGATTTTGCCAGCCAGAATAGCATCTACCAGAGGTTTAGGGCTACCTCCCAAAATCTTAATGATTTCTTCTACGCTAAAACCAACTACTGCTTCCTCCACTTCTTTTGGTATGTGGACTTTTTGTGGGTCTCTCTCACTATAAGCATCTATCGCCATTTCCACTATTCTTTGAGCTACCTCTCTGGCATGATGTTCATCAAACTGGACATGTATAGCCTCAGGAAAAGCAGCACGGTCACTGGTGGAAATAAATCTGGTGTGAAAACATTTGGCTAAAGGCCCAAGAGAAGGAAAAATACACTGCACATCTACCACCATAGCTTCTACCACTCCAGTCATAATGGCCAACTCCTGGTGAATCATGTTCCCGGCTACCGGAACTCCACGCCTCATAAGAACCTCGTTAGCCGTACAACAAATTCCTGCCACGTTTATGCCTTTAGCTCCGACTTGTTTGGCCTTTTCCTGCATTTCGGGGCTCATAGCCGCAGCCACCACTTGCTCTGAAAGTATTGGCTCGTGACCATGGACAATGATGTTTACCTGATCTTCTTTTAAAACACCCAGATTGGCCTTAATAACCTTTTTGTCTGGTGTGCCAAACAAAACATCTTGAAGTTCCGTGGCAATAAGAGAACCTCCCCAGCCATCAGCCAGGGCAGTTCTTACGCCTTGAGCCAAAATTGAAAGGGCTTGATTATCTACGCCCATAGTGGTTCGGTGCATACATTCTGTTATTTCGCGGTCAATATTGCGAGGAAGGATCCCCATCTTTTTATCAGTTTTAGAGAAAAGAATCTGTTCTACTTTCTGCCATGTTTCTTTTCTTTTTTGAGGGGCGTAGGCTTTTAAAAAGTTAAGGGGTGCTTCGTCCTGTTTACCGAAATCTTCAAGGGCCATCCGGGCTACTTCTCTGGCAATGGAACTGATATCCTGTGAAGTATCTATATTTAGTTTCTCAGCGATAGCTTTGAGTTTAGCCTCATCGCTAATTTGATACTCTTTGTTTTCATCCCGGGCTACCTCGTTAAATAAGACTGCTACGGCTCGCCCGTGGTCTGAGTGGGCTGCTGCCCCAGCTGCCAGGGCCCTAATTAAATTTCTGGCTACAATAGTTGCGGCGTCAGCTCCACAAACACCTCTGGGATTTTTTTCAGTAACGCGGCAGGGCCCCATAATACAATTACGACAGCAAACCCCATTTGTGCCGAACTTACAATGTGGTGACTGGCGCTCAAGGCGGTCCCAGACAGTTTCATAATCTTCCTTCCTGGCTAAAGAAAGGATATCAAGAACAGCCGGGTCAACACTAAGGTCTCCCAATTCCCTTTTCTTTTTGGGCATAAAAACCTCCCTAGTTTTTAGGTAGGATATCTAAAATAGGTAGGAGCTGGAGAGAAAAATGACAAACAGGACTATTTAATGACGAGCGGACAAATAGGAAAATATGTAGAATTTTATCTACATACCTACCAGGATAAACGCCGTCTATGATTTTGAAATATCATTACCAAATGAAGGAGGGCAGTCCCCAAGATGGCTTTGGCGCTTATATCTCTTTTGGCATATAAAAAATGGAGCGGGAGACGGGACTTGAACCCGCGACATCCACCTTGGCAAGGTGGCGCTCTACCAACTGAGCTACTCCCGCTTTCAAGTTGCTTTTAATTAAATAACGAGCTACTTAAGCCCTGTCAAGTCTCAATTTTTAGGGAGCCGACGCTCTCGGCTCCCTTTACTTCTAAAGTTCAGCTAACTTTAATAGGCGTTCATACTCAGCATCCACCCGCCGCTGAATCTCAGCTACTACCTCAGGAGTTAGATGACGGAAACGACGCTGAGTTTTCAAGTACTCTTCTACAGGTTTGGGCTTGGTAATCTTGCGGGTGATGTAATACTTGCCCTCAATAACCTCGTAAAGGGGGAATACTTTAGTATCCACTGCCAGACGCGCGATCTTAATGGAATCTTCTCCGCGAGATCCCCAACCTGTGGGACAGGGAGAATAAATGTGCACGTAAGCTGGCCCCTTTACCAGAGCTGCTTTCTTGACCTTGTTCATAAGGTCTAGAAAAAAGGCCGGACTAGCCGTAGCCACGTAAGGAATGCCGTGGGCTACCGCAATTTGAGGAACATTCTTTTTCCAGGTCATCTGGCCAAAACTGCGTTCTCCTGGAGGGCTGGTGGTGGTCATAGCACCAAAAGGAGTACAGCTTGAACGCTGGACCCCTGTATTCATGTACGCTTCGTTATCTAGGCAGATATAGACAAAATCATGGCCGCGCTCAAGGGCACCAGAGAGAGCCTGAAGCCCAATATCAGCTGTACCACCGTCTCCTGCCACTGCAACCACATCAACATGACGGCTTTTCGGAAAACGTCCCTTTCTTTTAAGCACCTTAAGAGCTGCCTCTATTCCAGAAGCCACCGCTGCTGTGTTTTCAAATGCGGTGTGTATCCAGGGAACCCTCCAGGAAGTATGGGGGAAAGGCGAGGTAATAATTTCCATACAGCCCGTGGCATTGGCCACAATAACATCAGTGCCCAGGGCCTTCATGGCCATGCGCAAAGCTAAAATTTCACCACAGCCCTGACAACCCCTGTGACCTGGAGCAATAGGCTCCACTTCCGGCAAATTTTTAAGAGAAAAACCTTTAAATTTATTGAATTCTGGTATCATGACTCACGCACCCCTATTGTTTCATATAGTTCTTTTGGCCGCTTTTTACGGTAAAAAGCAGCCCTTTCTGCCATTTCTTCAAAATCTTCCACCGTCACGTCTCTACCACCAAGGCCAGCGATAAAATTAACCACTCTGGGCTTACGGCCAGCATTGTAAAGGGCCGCCTTGACTTCAGTAGCTACTGGCCCGTTAACCGCACCTGGTGGCATAGCCCTATCAATCACCGCCAACACAGGCACTTTTGAAACCGCACGCCTGAACTCCTGAACAGGGAACGGCCGCCAGAGCCTTATACGCACGAGCCCCACTTTCTTGCCTTCATCACGCATTTTATCAACGGCTGTCATGGCAGTTTCTGCTAGACTTCCCATAATAAGGAGGGCTACTTCGGCATCTTCCATACGGTAAGTCTCAACGGCATTGTATTCTCGGCCAAAGCGCTTAGCCCAGTCTTTCCACACACGCTTTATCACTTTGGGCGTATTTCTAAAGGCTTCGTCCTGGGCTTTTTTGGCTTCAAAGTAAATTTCAGGGACCCCTACCGGCCCCATGGTAATGGGCTTTCTGGGATCAAGCTTATATTTGGGTTTAAATGCCGGTAAAAAGGCGTCAACTTCTTCTTGATCAGGGAGGATAATGGGCTCAATAACGTGAGAGAGAACAAAGCCGTCAATATTGACTATGATGGGGAACATAACGTTTTTGTCTTCAGCTATACGGAAGGCCTGAATAGTAAGGTCAACCGCTTCCTGACCATTTTCCGCCCAGACCTGAATCCAGCCAATATCACGATTGGCCATAATATCGCTATGGTCATTCCAGATACTGATAGGGGCAGAAAGAGCTCTGTTAGCCACTACCATTACCACTGGAAGCCTCATAGCTGAAGCAATAAATAGCATTTCGTGCATAAGAGCCAGCCCTTGAGCAGCTGTAGAGGTAAAAGTGCGTGCTCCAGTGGCTACCGCTCCAATAGCTGCACTCATGGCCGAGTGTTCGGATTCTACAGTAATATACTCGGCGTCAAGCTCACCGTTGGCCACCAGTTCACTCAGGTGTTCCACAATATGGGTCTGCGGGGTAATAGGATAGGCAGCAATAACTTCTGCCTTAGCCAGTTTAACGGCGTCAGCAATGGCTATAGATACCTCTTTAGCAATTCTTTTTCCCATAACTTAAACCTCCTCCATAACCATAGTAATGGCCCCTTTAGGACAGGTGGCCATACAAATCCCGCAGCCCTTACAGTAGTAAAGGTTTACCAAATAATAGCCTTCTTCATCGCGCTGGTCATAACACATGTCAGGGCACATTATGTAGCATGTACCGCATTTAATGCACTTGTCCTTGTCAAGCACAGGGCGCATAGAACGCCAATTACCCGTCTTAAATTCGGCACTGTTCCCGGGCTCAAGAATATAAAGCCCAAAAGGAACCTCTTGCCAGGGCATCATTCCTTTATCTTTACCCATAACAAACTCCTTAGGCGTAAATTTTAGTTTCTTTAATAGCACGAGCCATAGCGGCCTTATTCTTATCAGCCAGGCGCCCAAAACGGTGTTCAAGGGCTTCTTCCAGATACTTCTGGTCCACCAGGCCGGTTGCCTTCAAGAAGGCTCCTAACATGGTAGTATTGGTAATGGGTAGGCCCAGCTCTTCTATAGCTATTTTAGTAGCATCAACTACGGCCAGTTTCCCCTTAAAGCCGCCTAAAATTTCTCTCAAAGTCTTTTCATCTTTAGCAGAATTAAGAATAACCCAGCCGTCTTCTTTAAGGCCATCAGTAACATTGACAATAGTAGGAAGAGAAGGGTCAAGCACTACCACAATATCAGGATTATAGACCTTTTCTCTGGTCCGGATACGTTTGTCGCTGATACGCACAAAGGCCATCACCGGGGCCCCTCGGCGCTCAGGGCCAAAACTCGGAAACGCCTGGGCATATTTCCCCTGATTAATTGCCGAGATAGCAATTAGCTCAGCAGAGGTAACTCCCCCCTGCCCTCCCCTACCATGAAGCCTTACTTCTATCATGGGCATTCTCCTTATATATAAAAGTTCTAGGTTAGGAATTGTTGTTAACATAACTTAAAAATCAGGTCAACAAAGCTGAACAAAAAAATCATCTAAATTCAATCATTTTCCGAAAAGTTTTTTAAAGAAAATACGATTATTAGAAAGGGATATGAAAAAACTAAATTGCCAAGAAAAATTAGACTTTAGTGGTAAAAACTTAGAAGGTCGGGACTTTAGTGGTGAAAATCTGGCTGGAGCCAAATTTTTTCGAGCCAACCTCAGAGGCACCCTTTTCACCGGAGCTAACCTTAAGGGGGCAGATTTTACCGGAGCCAATCTTGAGGGAGCCAATTTAGAGGGAGCTAACGCCGAAGGCGCTGGTTTTGGTATGGCCAACTTAAAAAAGGCCAGACTTTTTAACGCTAATTTCAAACATGCCTCATTTACCAAGGCCTCTCTTAAAGGAGCCGATGCCAAATGTGCTGATTTTTCTCTGGCTCGTCTCAGAGAAGCTGACTTACGCGAGGCGGACTTTTCCGCCGCTAAATTTAAAGAAGCCCATCTCAACTTGAGCCGGGTAGAAAAGGCCATTTTTAAAGATGCTGACCTGAGAGGGGCTCATCTACGCATGATAAAAGGTTATAAAAAAGCCATCTGGATAGGCGCTGATATAAGAGACATAAATTTTTCTGGAGCTTACCTGGTAAGACGCCATATTATGGATGAGAACTACCTGGAAGAATTTCGCCAGCAAGGACGCCTGGCTCGCCTGCTTTATTTTTTGTGGTGGCTCACTTCAGATTGTGGCCGAAGCCTTGGCCGGTGGTGCCTTTTAATTGCTTTTCAAGCTATATTTTTCGCCTATCTTTATCATTTAATCGGAGTGGATTACGGAAAATACCCTACACCTTTATCTCCTCTTTACTACAGTATCGTTACCCTTACTACCCTGGGTTACGGGGACGTTATCCCCAATTCCATGCTAGGCCAGGTAATTGCCATTTTAGAGGTAATAACCGGTTATGTTATGTTAGGCGGGCTACTAGCCATCTTCACCAATAGAATTGCCAGGAGAGCAGATTAATGGGACTTTTAAATTTTCTTAAAAAGAAAAAAGACCCTAGAGAAGAATTACGTAAAAAATTAAAAGATTTTGAACTTCCTTACTTGCCAAAAGCTGCCCTTTTGGCCCTTGAGGCTATTCGTGACCCAGAGACATCGGTAAAAGAAATAGCCCAAAGGGTAGCAGCTGACCCAGGGCTACATCTTAAAGTTTTGCGAACGGTTAACTCAGCGGCTTTTGGGCTACCACGACAGGTAAATAACATAGAACATGCCGTGGCCCTACTTGGCCGAGCAAGACTTGAATCTCTCCTTCTCCCCCTGGCTGTAAAAGAAAGCTTGCCGCCTATAAATACTCCTTGTTTAGACTACAAGTTATTCTGGTTAACTGCCACTAAGCGAGGAACTTTAGCTCGAAAAATTGCCCAAGCCCTTCATCCTCACTTCAACGTGGAAGCCTTTAGCGCTGGCCTGCTTCAAGATATTGCTGTCCCCGTAATTCTTCATGTCTTTCAAAAAAACTATTGCCCGGTAATTGAGACCTGGAATCTTGAACCTGAGATAAACATTCTTGAAATTGAAAAAAAGACTTTAGGCTATGACCATCAAGAAATAGGCCTTCTTATGGCTGAAGAATGGGAGCTTCCCCCTTATCTTGCCGAATCAATAGGAAAACATCATTTCCCTGAAGTAGAACCTGGTATTTTTCTTTCTTCTTTTTTGAGATATAACCGCGAAACCTCAGCAGAGGAACGCGAAATCATAATCGCGCTTGCCAAAGACAAATTCAACCTAACTCCTGAGGACATGAACCAGATGATTTCCCAAGCGGAAGAAGAAGCCCAGGAACTCACCCAGATCTTCCTTTCATGATTTCAGATTAGCAGATTATTGTTTTTATACTTTAAGGGAAGAGATTGCTTCGCCACTTCGCGGCTCGCAATGACAACCCATTGTCACTGCGAGGAGATCCCTCGCTCTCGCTCGGGACAGGCGAAGCAGTCTCATAAGAAATTACCCCACTCCACTCGTAAAAACCATACAATGACGAGTAAAGAGAAGGTTCACAATGACACCCTTTTTTTCGTCACTGCGAGCGAAGCGAAGCAGTCTCTGAGATTGTCGGGTTGAGATTGCTTCGCCCTCTGACGAGGCCTCCAATGACTTGGTCCGTGCTGTCAACGGCGAGGAGTCCCACACTCCACTCGGGATAAGCGAAGCAGTCTCAGGAAAGTGTTTTGCAAAGGTCTCAATGTGATTTTTTGCTCTCCAGAATGTCATCGCAAAACTACGCAGTCATCGTGGCAGTTTTACCTCCATTTGCTACCGCTCAGGACAGGGATTACTTCGCTCCGCTCGCCATAACAGCCCCAGAAATGTCGTCTGTTTTGTACTCCCAGCAACAACTAGGTTTTCAACGGCACCAGCTCAATGGCTTTTCCTTGAGCAAAAAGCTTATCACCCAGTACACAGACAACACCCAGTATGTGGTCAATCTTAGAAGCTGCTTTTTTTAATTTTTTAAAGTCTTTTGGGGTTTTAACCAGGTTTCCCAGAGCAGTGGCACAGGCGTCAGCTAAAGCAGTATCTTTGGCTATCACGCAAAGGGCATCAGCTTTCCCGAGGCTCAAGCTGTGACCCACGGTCCCTGAAGAGGTACAAACACCACAGGGCATAAGACCTTTTTTGATGCGTAACCCAAGCCTACCTGAAATGGGAGAATTAGCCGCCCATATAGCCACGGTGGCCTCTTTTTTTAAGGAGAGATAAACATCACCACCATTTTCCACCACCACTTCCCTGGTTAATCCGAAGTTTATTAATCTTTCCCCCAGTTCCTGGGCAATAGCTCCAGCCACCGCCGCCATTGGTCCTACTCCGGCCAGCCGCCCGGCCTTAAGCATTTTTTGAACTAAAGGTGGAGCTCCTGAGTCAAACGGTAAAGGTTTCAAGCTATTCAAGAACAAAGGATATCTTGCAATGTAGTTTTCAAGCTCCTGGCGTATGTCATAAAGAAGTTTTAGAGCTTCCTGGGAAAGGTCTTTTTCTGCCAGAATCAAGAGGTCTGATTCCCTTAAAACTACCCGGAAAGGAATAAGCTTTTCACTGGCTATGCGGGTGCGGTAGTCTCTTATTTCAAAATTCATATAGCATTAAATTATAAGTAAGCTAAAATACAAAAATGATGCCAAAGATTAATAGCGTAAAAATAGCTAATTTCCAAGTGGGAGGGGCAAAACCGCTTCTCATTGCCGGCCCATGTGTGCTGGAAGAGATAGACATTGCCCTTAAATGTGCCCGTTTTATGAAAGAAGTCGCCAGAGAGGCTGGCTTTAACTATGTTTTTAAGGCCTCATTTGATAAAGCCAACCGCACTTCCCTTTCTTCTTATCGCGGGCCAGGGATTGAAAAAGGCCTTGCCATGTTAGAACAGGTAAAAAAAGAGATGAACGTTCCCGTTATTTCTGATATCCACGAACCCTGGCAGGCCGAACCAGCGGCTGAAGTTTTAGATATTATTCAGATACCCGCCTTCCTTTGCCGACAAACAGACTTAATCGTAGCGGCGGCACGCACTGGGCGGCCAGTAAACATCAAAAAAGGCCAGTTTGTCTCCCCCTGGGACATGTATTACGCCGTAGAAAAAGCACGAGGAGCCGGCGCTCAGGGTATTTTGCTAACCGAGAGGGGATATACTTTTGGATACCGGAACCTGGTGGTTGATATGCGAACCTTTCCCATCATGCGCAGTTTCGGAGTGCCAGTTATCTTTGACGCCACCCACAGCGTTCAGCTTCCAGGAGGGGCAGGAGGGGCCTCTGGCGGAGAACGAGAATTCGTAGGTCCACTTGCCAGAGCCGCTATAGCTACTGGGGTTGACGGCATTTTTATGGAAGTCCATCCTGAACCTGAAAAGGCCCTTTGTGACGGCCCTAATTCTTTACCCCTGGAAGAAGCCAGGAAGCTCCTTCTGGTTCTAAAAGAAATATATGAGGTGATACTGAAAAATGATATCCTTTCCGCCTGAAATCTTTGAAAAGGCAGCTAAAATAAGGCTCCTGCTCCTTGATGTTGATGGCATTCTTACTGACGCAAGAATAATTGTTGATGAAGCTGGCCGGGAAATAAAACATTTCTGTGTACGTGACGGCATGGGCATAAAACTTTTGCAAATGGCAGGCCTTGAAGTGGGGCTTCTTTCCAGCCGTACTTCTAAGCCCGTTTCCCATCGGGCCCAGGAACTGGGGATTGACATGATTTTTCAGGGAGAAAAAGACAAGCTTTCCCTTTACGAAAAAATAAAAGGAAAAAAGGCCCTTTCTGACCAGAATATCGCCTTTATGGGCGATGACTGGGTAGATATTCCTGTGCTGGCCAGGGTAGGGCTTGCTATTACAGTACCTGAAGCCTGGCCACCGGTAAAAGACTATGCCCATTATGTTACCCAAAACAAGGGCGGCCACGGGGCCGTACGTGAAGTGTGCGACCTTCTGCTAAAGGCCCAGGGAAAATGGGAGGAAGTTTTAAGGTGTTTCGCTCCGTCTTCGCTTACGCGTTGTTTTTAATATTTTTGGTGGGCTGCTCGTGTTCGCAACAGTCCCCAAAAACTTTAGATAACGCTCGAATCCCAGAACACGAAGAAAAGACTTCTCTAAAAATTAAGGAAACCAAGTCAGTTGAAGAAAAGTTAGTCCCCACTCTAGAAATAAAAAAATTGTATTACGTGATTTATGAACAGGGAAAACTCAAATGGAAAATATGGGCAGAAAAGGCACTAATGTACGAAAAAGACAGAATTAATTTCTTAAGTCTTAAAATTTGTGCCCGCCCGGAAGAAGGTTTTTGTATCACCGCTGAAAAGGGAGATTATGATTCTCTAAAAGACGAATTTATTTTCAAAAATAATGTACATCTTAAAACCAAAAATAAAGGGGAACTTTTTACGTCTTATCTTAAATACTTAGCGGGCCAGAATCTTTTAATCACCACAGCTGAAGTCAAAATAATAAAAGAAGGCCTGGTTATCAGGGGAAAAGGCCTTGTTTATGACCTAAAAGCAGGCAAAATGAAAATATTAAAGCAAACCGAGGTAAAAATAGATGCTTAAAAAAGGCTTTTTGGTAATGGCTTTTGTATTTTGGTGCTCACTGGCTTTAGCCAAAGAGCCCATTTCTATTAAGGCTGACCACATGGAAGTGCTAGAGAAAGAAAACAAAGTCATTTTCACCGGCCACGTGGTGGCTAAAAAGAAAGATTTCACCATTTTTGCCGATAAACTTGTGGTTTTTTATCAGTTAATTAATGGCAAAAGAGAGGTAAAAAAGATAGAAGCTACGGGAAAAGTAAAGATTAAACGCGGAGAACTGCTTGCTCACTCTGAAAAGGCCTCTTATTTTCGTGATAAAGACATTTTAATCCTTGAAGGCTCGCCGGTGATATGGCAGGGCGATAACACAGTCAAAGGCTCACGCATTACCTTCTATCTTTCTGAAGAGCGTTACGTGGCAGAATCAGACCCATCAGAAAGGGCTGAAGCCATTCTCTTTACAGAATAGTTATGACTAAAGTTCTTAAAGCTCAAAATCTGCGCAAACGTTTTGGCAAGCGAGAGGTGGTTAAAGGGGTTTCTCTGGAAGTGGCCACCAGCCAGGTAGTAGGGCTCCTTGGCCCAAACGGCGCCGGCAAAACCACCACTTTTTATATGGTTTGTGGGCTTTTACCCGTTGATGACGGCAGAGTATATTTAAATGATAAAGACATTACCCGCATACCTATACACCAAAGGGCCTGGGAAGGAATAGTTTATCTTCCTCAGGAACCTTCTGTTTTCAGGCGCTTAACCGTGGCCGAAAATATTCTCCTGGTTTTAGAAATCCTAAAAATTCCTCGAAAAGAAAGAAAAAGAAGGCTTGAAGAATTGCTGGAGGGCTTTGGCCTGGCCCCTTTGCGGGACCAGATGGCTTATGCCCTTTCAGGAGGCGAAAGAAGACGGGTTGAAATAATGAGAGCGCTTGCTAGAGAGCCAGAGTTTCTACTTTTAGATGAACCCTTTGCCGGAATAGACCCTATTGCCGTGGCTGATTTAAAAGAAATTATCAGAAATCTCAGGGAACAGGGGCTAGGGATACTTATCTCTGACCACAACGTCCGGGAAACCTTGCTAGTTTGTGATTTTGCCTATATTGTAGCTGACGGCCAAGTTATAGCCTCGGGAAAACCAGAAGAAATCGCCGAAAATCCTCTGGCACGGGAGTTGTATTTAGGTAAAGATTTCAGGTTAAATTAAAAATATGGCACTAGAACTAAGACAACAGGTTAAACTTACCCAACAATTAATATTAACCCCTCAGTTGCAGCAGGCCATTAAACTGCTGCAACTGAATCGGCTGGAACTAGAGCAGGTTATCCGCCAGGAAATAGAACAAAATCCCGTTTTAGAGCAGGTAGAAACCGAGCCTAAAACCGTTTCTTTAGAAGACCTTACCCCAGAAACAAAAGTCAACGGTGAAGGAACACTGGCTGTTGAGAGCCCTCTTGGAGCTGAAGCGGTAAAAGAGTTTGATTGGGAGGCCTATTTTCAGGATACAGGGAGCTCTTACCCAAGCTTTGCCTTTGAAGAAAAAGAAGCTCTGGATTATGAAAGACGGCTATCCAGGCCTGAAGATTTAGTTTCTCATCTCCTCTGGCAACTATATCTTTCAGACTTGGACGAGAAAGAAAGAGAAATAGGCGAATACATTATCGGAAATCTTGATGAAAGAGGCTATTTAACCCTAGATGTTGCTGAAATTGCTAAAGACCTAGGGGTCTCTGAAGAAACAGTTTTAAAGGTCCTTAAAAAAATTCAGTTTTTTGACCCGGTAGGGGTTGCTGCCAGGGATTTGAGGGAATGTCTTTTGATTCAGCTAGAACATCTGGGTCTTAAAGGCACCCTTGCGGAAAAAATAGTAAAAGACCACCTCAAACTACTTGAGCATCAAAAAATACCGCAATTAGCCAAAATTTTAGGGGTAACGGAAGCGGAAATAGAAGCAGCAATAGAAGTTATTCGCCACCTTGAACCACGGCCGGCCCGAAATTTTGCTGACACTGAACCACAATATATTGAACCAGACGTGGAAGTTTTTAAAGAAGGCGATGAATGGGTGGTGCGATTGGTTGACGAAGGTTATGGACGCCTGAAAATAAGCCCTTATTACCGCAAGCTTTTGCAAGACCCAGCCACTCCTCTTGAAGTCAAACAATACATTCAGAAAAAATTAAAAGCAGCCACCTGGTTTATAAAAAGCATTGAACAAAGAAACAGGACATTGCTTAAGGTTTCGGAAAGTATTATGCGCTTTCAGCGAGATTTTCTGGAAAGAGGGATAATGGGTTTAAAACCCCTGACTTTGAAGGAAGTAGCCAATGACGTAGAGCTCCATGAATCTACGGTGAGCCGGGTCACCACCGGGAAATATATTGATACTCCTCATGGCCTTTTTGAGCTCAAATACTTCTTTTCCTCGGGCTACCGAAGCTCTTCAGGAGAAGAAGTGGCCTCAGAAACGGTAAAGCAATATATCCGCGAAATAATTGCTAAAGAAGATCCCAGCAAACCGTATAGTGACCAGAAAATCTCAGATATTTTACGCCAGCAATACAACATAAAGATTGCTCGGCGCACGGTGGCTAAATATCGTGACCAAATGGGCATTTTGCCGGCCAGCCGGCGCAAAAACAAAACCAAGTAAGGAGGCTTTATGCAAATCAATGTAACCTTCAGGCACCTTGATTCTTCTCCAGGTTTAAAAGAATACGTTAACAAAAGAATTTCCAAATTAGCTAAATATTTTAACGGTCCAGTTGAAGCTAATGTTATTCTCAAAGCAGAAAAATTTAGACAGCAAGCGGAAGTTAGTATTGTAGGTGACGGATTCAATATCAACGGTAAAGAAGAAACGGGCGATATGTATGAAGCCATTGACCTGGTAGTAGCCAAACTTGAAACCCAGATAAAAAAATTTCGTGAAAAGAGAAAAAGCCGCAAAAAGAGTGCGGGCAAAGAATTTGAGCCAGCCCCTTTAACCATTGAAGAAATTTCTGAAGAAGGCCCAGAAATAGAAGTAGAAAGGGTCTTTGTAAAACCTATGTCCGTTGAAGAGGCCGTTGAACAAATCAAAACTACCGGTCAAAATTTCCTGATTTTTAATAATTCTGAAACAGATTCGGTAAACGTGCTCTATAAAAAAGGTGAAGAGCGCTACGTTTTAGTTATACCTGAACTTTCGTAGAATAAGAAAGGGCCTTTAGGCCCTTTCCTGGTAAAAGTTGAGCCATGAAAATTAGAGACCTGTTACTAGAGAATTGTTTCTTTGTGGACATCAACGTTAAAGATAAGTGGCATTTTTTCAAAGAAATAGCCGAATGCATAGCCAAAGAGATAAACCTGCCAGCTGAAAAAATAGAAAAGGCTCTGGTGGAAAGAGAAAGACTTGGCACCACTGCGGTGGGAGGAGGAATAGCTATTCCTCATAGCCGCCTGGAAGGCCTTGAAAAAATAGTTATTGCCGTAGCCCTTTCCCGCCAGGGTTTTTATTTTGAATCTCTTGACAAAAAGCCAGTTCATCTGGTTTTTGTGGTACTTGCCCCTGAAAACGAATCATCTCTTTATTTAAAAACTCTGGCCCAGCTGGCCCGGATTCTCAAACAAGAAGACATCAAAAAAAGGCTTATCAACGCTCAAAACATCCAGGAATTTAAAGAGGTCCTAGCTGAAGTTGACCGCGAATACTAAAGAAAAAATCCAAACCGTTATCATAACCGGCCTTTCCGGGTCAGGGAAAAGTACCGCCTTGCGCGCCTTTGAAGACCTGGGTTTTTTTGGCGTTGATAATCTTCCGGTAGAACTTTTGCCTGCGTTTTTGGAGATAAAAAGCAAACATATCCAAAATAATATGCCCTTGCGTTTGGCCCTGGTTATGGATGTAAGGGAAGAAGGCTTTATAAAAAGTCACCGTGAGGTATTCCAGCAGGTAAAAAAAGAAGGATACCACCTGGAGATTTTATTCCTGGAAGCTACTGACGAAATACTCGTCTCTCGCTTTTCTCAAACAAGAAGGCCTCACCCTCTGGCTCCTAAAATGCCTTTGCTTGATGCCTTAAAGCTTGAAAGGCAACTCCTCGCAGAAGTTAAAGAGGTTGCCGATGTGGTTATTGACACTTCAAATTTAAACGTACATCAACTAAGGAGGGAAATAAAAGAACGTTTTGGACCACGTCATGACCTTTCTTCTCTTTTAGTTCATATAATTTCTTTTGGTTTTAAGTATGGAGTCCCCCCAGAAGCTCACTTGCTTTTTGACGTGCGTTTTTTACCCAATCCCTATTTTGAACCTTCTTTAAGACCACATTCAGGCTTAGAACCCATGGTTAGAGACTATGTAATCAACCAGGACGAAACAAAACAATTTCTGGCTCTCTCTGAACAGTATCTCAGGTTTTTAATCCCACAGTATGAACGAGAAGGAAAAACTTACCTGGTGGTAGCCATTGGCTGTACCGGAGGAAGACATCGCTCAGTAGCCATTGCCCAGGAGATAGGCCTCATGGTAAAGGAATGGGGATGGGAAACCATAGTCTCCCATCGCGATTTGGAAAAGGAGGCCTAAAGATGACAGGAATTATTATCACCGGCCATGGCAGGTTACCTGAAGAATTAGTGACAATATGTGCTTTTATTTTGGGAAAAGTTGAAAATATAGAGCCCATGCCCATTGACCCTTCTCTTCCGGCTAGCGAAATTCATAACAAATTGGCTGAAGTTATTAAAAAGACTGACCAGGGGCAGGGGATCGTAATCCTTACAGACCTCTTCGGAGGAACTCCTTCAAATATAGCCCTTTCGTTTTTGAAGCCAGGTTATATAGAGGTAGTCTCAGGAGTAAATCTCCCTATGCTCATTAAAGCTGTACAAAACCAGGATAAGCCTCCCTCAGAATTAGCCAATATCCTGGTTGAAGCCGGACGCAAATCCATTAACCAGGCCTCTGAGATTTTATCCTGATTCATTAACTGCTAATTTACCCGAGCAGAGCAAGGTATTCCTGAGACTGCCCCATAGAGCTCGCAGAGAGAATGTAGGCAAACATTGCAAGGCCTCGTGGGCGGCCGTAGCTACGCCCTATAGTGTTTTTATTATATTAGACCTTTGCAAAATATTTCCAGAGACTGCTTCGCCTGTCCCGGTCTCCTCGCAGTGACAGGGAAAGATGTCATTGCGAGCCGCGAAGTGGCGAAGCAATCCTTGTCGCGAGGCGACACAGTCGCCGTGGCGATCTAAAACTAGTGTTTCATAGTTTTGAAAAGGTCTCATATATTAGAATTGTTATGTCTAAAATCTCAGGAAAAATTAAAATCAGGCCAGCACGCCGAAAAGACTTAAAAGCTATAAGCAAAATAGAAAATCTTTCATTTCCTACTCCGTGGCCACCTTCTCTTTTGTTGGCGGAATTACATAAAGACTATTCTTACTTCTGGGTGGCTTTACTTGATGAAAAATTAGTCGGTTATATCTGTTTCTGGATTATTAGGGACGAAGTCCATCTAGCCAACATTGCTGTCCACCCAAGATATCGTCAAAAGGGAATAGGAAGTAAACTTCTGAAAACATTTTTATCTTTCGCTAAACGTAAGGGAGCCAAAAGAGTTTATCTGGAAGTCAGGGCCCGCAATAAATTAGCCCAAAAATTCTACCAAAAATTTGGTTTTTTGAAGGATGGCATCAGAAAAGCTTATTATCAAGACACTAAAGATGATGCTATTTTGATGAGTAAGAGGTTATAATAAGAGTATCTTAGTAGTGCTCTAAGCGAAACTAATCTTTAAAGGAGGTCGTTTATGGGGATAAAAATTGGAATTAACGGTTTTGGGCGTATTGGACGTTGTGTTTTCAGGGCTTTCTTAAAGTACCCTGAGTTTAAAGACATTGAAATCGTGGGCATCAATGACTTGACCGACAATAAAACTTTAGCCCATCTTTTAAAGTATGACTCCCTTTTCGGCACTTTACCTAATGAGATTAAGGCCACCGATGAGTCTATCATTGTAGATGGAAAAGAAATCAGGGTCTTTTCTGAACCTGAGCCTGGGAAGATCCCGTGGGCAGAGGTGGGAGCTGAATATGTAATAGAGTCCACCGGCCGTTTTACAGATGCCAATTTAGCTCGCGCCCACATAGAGGCAGGGGCCAAAAAGGTTATTATTTCTGCTCCGGCCAAAAATGAAGATTTTACCGTAGTTTTAGGGGTAAACGAGGAAGACTATGATCCTTTAAAACACCACGTGATTTCCAATGCTTCCTGCACCACTAATTGTTTGGCTCCAGTAGCCAAAGTGCTACTTGACAAATTTGGTATCAAGCGCGGTCTGGTAACCACTGTTCACGCTTACACCAATGACCAGCGTATTCTTGATTTCCCTCACAAGGATTTGCGTCGAGCTCGCGCCGCGGCTGTCAATATGATCCCAACTAAAACTGGAGCAGCGGCAGCAGTAGGCAAAGTCATCCCTGCCCTGGTGGGCAAATTTGATGGCTTGGCCGTAAGGGTGCCCACTCCTGACGTATCCTTGGTTGATCTTGTAGCCGAACTTGAAACCGAAACCACTATCAGCGAAGTAAATGAAGTCTTTAAGGCCTCGCAGAATCGTTATCTGGCCTATACCGAAGAGCCCCTGGTTTCAACAGATTTTCTTGGTAATCCTCACTCTGCTATTGTAGATGGCCTTTGCACCAGAGTTATTGAAGGGCGTATGGTAAAAATTATGGCCTGGTATGATAATGAATGGGGATACGCTAACAGGCTTCTTGACTTGATTCTTTATATGGAATCTAAAAAAGTCTAAAAATAAGGGGGGCCCGGAATCCCGGGCCCGGAGGGCAAATGAAACAAAAGTTTACTTCTCAAGCCCTTATTGCCAATCTCAAAGAAACAGCTGTCAAAGAATTTCCTATTCCAGAAGAACACTGGGTGCTACTTGAAGCTGTTTCAGGATATCAGGGGCTTGAAAAACACGCTTTTGAACTTATCAGGGAAATAAACCATCCTTTTAGAAACACCCGTCTGGTTATAGCAGATCTCAGGGCCTTTGTTTTAAAAAACTTTCGAGTTCTGATTTCAAAAGAAAAGGCCCCTCAGGTCTTAAAAGTAGCCGCAGAGATATTACTTGAAATTCTTGAAAAAGAAAGCTCTGACGAAATTTTGAGACAGGCGGCTGAAGCCCTTTTAGCTATTCTTGATAAAGTAGCCAGTATCCCTTCTAAAGATTTTGCCAGATTCTGGCCGGTTCTATCCTTTTGTTTTGAACACTTCAAAACTCTTTCCCCCGAAAAATTCATTTTTCTCGTAAGAAGTTATTTCTCTTTTAAAAAGCTTTCCCAAAAAATCCTGCAAAAAGGCCTATCTCAAAAAGAACTAGAAACTCTTGCAAAAATACTTAGCCACTCTTTGCGCTTCACTTATGAGTACTGGTTAAAAGAACCAGACCCGGCTACCTGGCTGGCTGAAGAAGCCCTGGAAACCCTGGGAGAACTGGCCAGAGAATATCTTTCACTGGTAAAGCCCATTTCTCACGAGGCCTTGAAAGAATACCTGGCTAGTCTTGAAAAACTTGAAAAGGAAGATATTACGCAACGCCTTAAAGGCCTGTTAGATTTGCCGGATTATCTTGACATAATTCGTTTTTATAAAGAACTACCGTACAAAGTGGAAGCCCTTTCCCGAGAAGCGGACCCAGATGACCCTTTCCACAATATAAAAATTATCGTCCTTTTCAGAATTGTTGAAACAGCAGGGACCTCCCCCATTCATGAAGAAGCCCTGCGGTTGATAAATCAAGAGCTGGTTCAAATGATTCGCAAAGAACCATCTGAAAGCCTTGATGACTTTATTATTCGCACTTTTTGTCTGCTAAAAAAGAACGTCAGGCAATATCCGTGGACGGCTCTTCAGTGTATCCGCAACATGGGCTTTGAAATCCTTGACCGCGGAGACCCTAGGCTGGCAGAACTATTTCTGGAAGAAGTGGTTAAATTTGGTTTTCAGCCGCCAGAAATAAAAGGAGTGGATATTGAATGGCATCTTATTTGTAACCCAGCTCATCTTCTAAACATACGGACCTGGCTTGACATTATTGTCCATCATCCCAAGTGGTGCACCACCCTTCTTTCTGCCCTGATTATAAATCTCCAATTAGCCGGTACCTGTATCCGCGATACAGACTTATTTCAAAAAGACATCTCTAAACTGCTAAACAGCGACATTGAACCGGTTTATAACCTGGTTAAACAATTCTGTCGCATCTTACCTGTTTATTACAACGAGATCGGAGCAGAAGGCCTTCTGCGAGATGTTTCCACCGAGCTTGACGAAATTCACCGGCGCAAAGATGAATTGATACACTTCTTGCGCAAGCAAAGCCACGTGGAAAGCTCAAACCTGATTATTGACTTTATTGAAGCTATTATTTCTTTCTGGCTAACCAAGGATAAAACTCCAGTAAAACCTTTTGTTCCTCCTGAGCTTTATGAACGCATTCCTTTAGAAGGGCCCTATATAGACCCGGTTCATAAAATAGTTAAGGCCTTTTGGGAAAAGGCTAATCTCAAAAAAGTAAAAGACCTGCTAGCGTTAAATGACGAAAAAATTCAAAAGATACTTGATGAAATAGATGGCCCCCCTTCAGAAAAGCGTCGTGTTTTCTTGCTCTTTAAGATGTACCGTCTGGAAGTACAGAAATACGGCTTTGACCTTTATGAACTAAAGTCTTATCTTGAACACCTTAAAAATTGGGGCTTTGAGGACATAGACAAACTACTTCAAACCCTTGAAAAGGCCAACCGTGAAGAAAAACTTGAGGCCATTTTAGATTATCTAGAATATTTACAGGGAATTATTCTTAGCCCGGAAAAGTTCAAACCCCGTGAGGATATCTACTTTAAACGCCATATCGCCGCTAATATTCCTTCCATGTACGGGAGATATCACGAAAAGAAGTTTGATGCCCTGGGACTTACCTTCAGGCTTGAAGCTCTGGCTAACTCCCTTTTTGATGACCTGGTAGCAGAGCTAGAAATTCCTTTTATTACTAGATCTACTTTTTTCAAAATATTAAGAATACTCAGATATTTTCGTAGGGCGCTCCAAATAGAAGGCATAAGCTCTAAGAAGTTCAACACTTATCTGGGGCTACTTGAGGCCTCTCTTGAGGTCAGGCGCTTCACCTACACCCAATATCTGGACATTTTTAGAGGTCTCCTTGAAGGGGTTCGGGACATCACCAAAGTTTATTACATAAGCCCTCATCGTGAAAATTTAGCCATTATCTTGCGCCAGCTTGGCCGAAAAAATCTCTTACCTAAATATCTTACCGGCCATGAAGACCTTTCTGACGAAGAACTTTTCCACCGGGTTTCAGAAAGATTTTTGCGGGACTTAATAGCCCAATCCTTTGCCTTGCAGGCCCTTGATAACTTTGTCTCCCGTCTTTACCGCACACTCCTTGAACAACGTGAAAAACTCTCCCAGGAAGACTTAGACCTTCTTATGACTTACGACCCCGGACGGACCATCTGCCCTCTTTATAAACCGAACAAGTTAACACAGGACCTCATTCATCTCGGGAATAAGGGCTATAATCTTTTCCTTCTTTCTACTCTAGGGCTACCTATTCCCCCTGGCTTTATTATTACTACCGAAGTGTTCCGCTGCTACCGGGTTATTAAGCGTTACCAGGCCACTTATGATGACTTTTTGGCCCAGGTCTGCCGTGCCCTTTCGTTGGTAGAACACCGGGTAGGCCGTAAGTTCGGAGATGCCCAAAACCCCTTGCTTGTTTCTGTAAGAAGTGGGGCTGCTATTTCCATGCCAGGCATGATGGCCACAGTCTTAAACGTGGGTAGTAACATTGCCATTATAGAAGGTCTAGCCAAAGAGACCGGCAATCTCTGGTTCGCCTGGGATACCTATCGTCGGTTTCTTCAGAGCTGGGCCATGGCCCACGGCCTTGAACGAGAAATATTCAATCGCCTTATGCGGGAACATAAATCTATTTACGGTGTCAAGAAAAAGCGGGAGTTTACCGGTGAACAAATGCGGGAGCTGGCCTTCAAATACAGGGAAGTAATAAAAGAAAAAGGCATTCCCATTGTAGATGACCCTTGGGAGCAGCTGCTTATTTCTATAGACTTAGTTTTTTCCTCCTGGAACGCTGAAAAGGCCAGAGCCTACCGCCAAATTATGGGCATTTCCGATTACTGGGGCACAGCCGTTTGTGTACAGGCCATGACCTTTGGCAACATTTCCTTGAAAGCCGGAACAGGGGTTGTCTTTACAGCCCCGCCTTTTGGTAAGCTCTCTCGCGTGGCCCTGTGGGGAGATTATACTCCGGGCAACCAGGGAGAAGATATAGTCTCCGGGCTGGTTACCACTTATCCCATATCCATTGAGCAAAAAAAGCGTGAAGGCCGCATGGACGAGCCTTCCCTTGAAGAAGAATTTCCCGAAATTTATCATCGCCTCTTTGATATAGCTCAGGACCTTATTTACAACAAGAAGTGGTCTCACCAGGAGATAGAATTCACCTTTGAAAGCCCTGAAGCCGATAAGCTTTTTATCCTGCAAAGTAGGGATATGGTCACCAAAGAAGAAAGGCCCCGTATAAATGTCTTTGTGGTTACAGAGGCCCTTGAAAATTCTTTTATAGGAAGAGGGATCGGAGTATCTGGCGGGGCCCTTTCTGGACGGGTAGTTTTTACCCTTGATGACATAGAAAAATTTAGAAAAGAAGACCCAAAAACTCCTTTAATTTTATTGCGCTTTGACACGGTACCAGATGACATAAAAGAAATAAGTGCCGCTGACGGGCTCCTTACTGCCCGCGGAGGGCAAACTTCACACGCCGCTATCGTGGCTTCCCGCTTAGGAAAGACCTGCGTAGTGGGCTATGAAAATATGGTTATATATGAAGACAAAGGCTACGCCCGTCTTGACGGCCATATCGTGCATAAAGGAGACTGGATAAGCATAGACGGGGTAACCGGGCGCATTTACCTCGGTAAACACCTGGTACGCGAGGCCACCGGATTCCCCGAAGTTAGTGCTGTATTTTAATCGGGGATTTTTATTGCCAAGATAGTTATTTTTGGGCTAAAACTAGAGTAAGTAGCTATGATAAGGAGGGGATAATGCGAATAGAAATAACTGAACCTTTACCAATGAAGTTAGGGATAAATGGTTTAGGGCGTATCGGAAAACTCACTTTGTGGCACCATGTAGCCAGAAAATCTTTTCAAGAAATAGTTGTAAACCTGGGAAGGCAGGCTGGCACCTCTTTACAAGACATAGCCAATTATATTGAAAAAGACTCCACCTACGGATGGCTTCCGGTTTATCTCTACGGCCATCGTTCCAGTCGGGTGATTGAAAACCTTAACGAAGCTGAAGGCACCATGACTATTGACGGTGTACCGGTAAGGATTTTACGAGAGAATAGAAATCCAGCTGATATCGGCTGGAGAAAATATGACGTACGCTTAGTGGTAGATTCTACCGGCCGTTTTCGTGACCCAACCACTGCCCCAGAAGCCTCTGGCGGCGCTTTAAGAGGGCATCTTGCAGCTGGAGCTGAAAAAGTCATCCTTTCTGCGCCTTTTAAAATTAAAAACAAAGAATTAGGTATGCCAGAAGACGCTGTTACCGTGGTATATGGCATAAACGAAGGGGACTTTTCTCCTGAAAAGCACCAGGTCATAAGTGCGGCCTCCTGCACCACCACCTGTCTGGCTTACATGATGAAACCCCTATTAGATTATTTCGGAGCCGATAGAATTCTTTCAGCTTCTATGGTAACAGTTCATGCGGCTACGGCTTCTCAAGCGGTCCTTGACCGGGTACCCAAGGCTGGAGCTACAGATCTTCGCAAAATAAGAAGCATTTTTAACAATATTATTCTCACTACCACTGGTGCCGCAAAGGCCCTTTCGCTGGTCATTCCCGAAATGAAACAAATTGGCTTTATTGCCGAGAGCGTAAGAATCCCCACCAGCACTGGCAGTTTAATCGTCCTGGTTATAAACATTCAGGATGAAAGCATTGAAAACAGAGTAACCCGCCAGGTGATTAATAGCATTTACGAAGAAGCAGCCAAAGGGCCATATCACCCTTATCTGATGTTTACTATGGAGCAAAATGTCTCGGCTGATATTATAGGGTACCCTCAAGCAGCAGCCATTATTGAAGGCTCAGAGACACATACCAGAACTGGCCTGGTAAAAGTTGATATAACCAAAGCCTGTGGGCCCGAAGGTCAAAAAATTGAAGGCCTTACCTGTACCCAAATAGAAATCCCTGTAACCCAGGCGGTTATTTACGGCTGGTATGACAATGAATTTGGCTCTTATACTACCATGCTCGGAGAATTAACCCTTCATATAGCCCAACAAATGCTTTAGGAGGCCTTTCATGAAAACTATTGAACAATTACCCATTTCTGAAAAGCGGGTCTTTATAAGGGTTGATTACAATGTTCCGCTGGAAAACGGCCAGATAGCCGATGATACCCGCTTACGAGCAACCTTATCTACTTTGAAATATGCCCTTTCTCAAAAGGCCAAAATAATTTTGGCCTCCCATCTGGGGCGTCCTAAAGGGAAAAAAGTACCTGAACTCTCCCTTGCCCCTGTGGCTGAAAAACTCAGTGAATTGTTAGGGCAAGAAGTAAAATTTGCCCCGGACTGTATTGGTGAAGAAGTTGAAAAAATGGCTTTTGCTCTGGCCCCAGGTGAGGTTTTGTTACTTGAAAACCTGCGTTTTCACCCGGGAGAAACCCAAAATGACCCTGAGTTTGCCAAAGCCCTGGCAAAGCTTGCAGAAGTTTATGTGAACGATGCCTTTGCCGTTTGTCACCGGGCCCACGCCTCGGTGGTAGGAGTTCCCTCTTATGTAAACGAATGCGGAGCAGGGTTTTTGTTAGCGAGAGAGATTGAGTATCTTTCTTCTCTTCTTGAAAACCCCCAACGGCCCTTTGCCCTGGTGATTGGCGGAGCCAAAGTTTCCACTAAAGTTGGTGTTTTAATGAATCTTTTGCCGCGCCTTGATAAGTTGCTGATAGGTGGAGCCATGGCTAATACTTTTCTGGTAGCTGATGGTCAAAAAGTCGGGGCTTCGTTTTATGAAAACGAATACGTAGAAGAAGCCAAAAAGATACTTACCGCCGCTCAGGAGCAAGGAGTTAAAGTATATTTACCGGTTGATTTGATAGTAGCTACCGATAAAGACGCCAAAGAAGGGAAAAATGTTAACTTATTTGAAATACCAGAAGATAAAGCTGCTTTTGATATAGGAAAAGAAACGCGGAAACTTTTTGCTGAAGCCCTAAACGGAGTAGGCACCATTGTATGGAATGGCCCCCTGGGTCTTTTTGAAAACCCTGCCTTTGCCAAGGGTACGATAAAAGTAGCCCGTAAAGCCGCGGCTCAAAACGCTATTACTATGGCTGGTGGAGGCGATACTTTAAGGGCCCTTAAACAGGCTGGCATATCTCGAGCTTTTTCTTATCTTTCTACTGGAGGCGGTGCCTTCCTTGAGTTTCTTGAAGGAAAGAAGCTTCCGGGTATTGAAGCACTGGAGAAAAAATCGTAGGAGGGGAGACCATGAAGCGCAGACCACTCATTGCTGGAAACTGGAAGATGCATAAAACCGTGCCAGAAACTCTGGCCTATATTGAGGCCTTTAAACCATTGGTAGCTGGGGTGGAAGATAGGGACATAATGCTTGCCCCACCTTTTACTTCTCTTGATGCCGCTGAACGAGCCCTTGAAGGCACCAACATCAAACTCGGAGCCCAAAATTGCCATTGGGCTGATGAAGGAGCTTTTACCGGTGAGATTTCTCCCAAGATGCTGGCAGACATCGGGGTAACTTATGTAATAATCGGCCACTCTGAAAGACGGCATATTTTCGGAGAAACAGACGAAATGATTCGGAAAAAGATCGAAGCTGTCTTAAAATATGAACTCGTTCCGATTATATGTATTGGAGAAACTTTAGAAGAAAGAGAAGAAGGAAAAACACTAAAAGTCCTTGAAACTCAGCTTAAGGAAGGTCTCCAAGGCTTTTCTTCCTCGGACTTAAAAGACCTGGTAGTAGCCTATGAGCCTGTCTGGGCTATAGGCACAGGCAAAACTGCTACTCCGGAACAAGCCGAAGAGGCTCACGCCTTTGTGCGAAAAATACTTGCTGAAATGTTTAATCAAGAGTTTGCCGATGGTGTAAGAATTCTTTATGGGGGTAGCGTAAAACCAGAAAATGTTGTAGGACTTATGGCACGTCCGAATATAGACGGGGCTCTGGTTGGGGGAGCTTCTCTTAAGCCGGACACTTTTGCCAAGATAGTCTGTTTTGGGAGGATGGAATAAATGTTCACAGTTTTGGTTGTACTTCACGTAATAGTCTGTATTTTTCTGGTAGGCGTAGTTTTAATAAACGTCAGCAAGGGTTCAGAAGTAGGGGCTGTTTTTTCTGGTAGCCAGGCCATTTTTGGTGGAGCCGGCCCGGGAACCTTCTTAAATAAAGTAACCACGGCGCTGGCAGTGTTATTCTTTTGTACTTCTCTGGCCTTAACCTATCTTTCTACCAAGCGCTCTAACACTATTATGAAAGAAGTACCAAAAATAGAAATACCAGCTCCAGAAAAAGCTCCAATTACTACTCCTGAAACACCAAAAACACCTAACGCTATACCAGTTCCCCAAAAACCTGCCGAATCCAAGTAAAAAAAGGGCAGGCAAGGTTTTAAGCCTTACCTGCCCTTCCTTCTAGAAACCCTTATAAAACCTGGTTGACTTTAATATCCTCCCTGACTTTTTGCCTGCTTCTGACAAAATAAGGGATAGTCTCGCGATGATATTATTAATCGTCCTTATAAAAGCCCCTCCCGGTCAATGCCATAGTGTTTCGTCAACTGTGTCCGCAGG
>NZ_LSFI01000042.1 GCF_001642325.1 Thermodesulfatator autotrophicus
CTGCGGACACAGTTGACGAAACACTATGAATAGTTTAGGAACAGTTTAGCTTTTAAAAGACCTTTGCAAAATCTAAAATATTATTAATGGAAGCATTTTTTACATTACAGGGCGTCATCGCGAGGCGACGTAGTCGCCGTGGCGATCTCAGATCTCTCTGATATCACCCGGAAAAGAGATTGCTTCGCCACTTCGTGGCTTGCAATGACTCCCTTACCTGTCACTGCGAGGAGGACGAAAGGCCAACGAAGCAGTCTAAGAAAATATTTTGCAAAGGTCTCAAAAAAAACAAATTTAGCTATACACCTAAATTCCCACCTAAGGAAAAAGATTGAAGATTAAAGAGCTAAAGTTTTTCCTGCCACTTATCTTTCTATTTTCTCCTTAAGGGCTTATTCTTCCTTTTCTAAAAAATCAGAGCAAAATTGATAAAATATGGACAAAAATGCGGATAAATGTATGTGAAATAAAATATTTGTAAGCTACGAAGTGACGAAGCACTCTTCCTAAAGTCTTTAATTTCCTGGGTCTTTTGTATTTTTCTAAGACCCTCACATAAGGGGTTGACAGGTAATTTCTTTGCCGTTATTTTATCAGGCGCTGGATGGGTCGGTAACTCAGTTGGTAGAGTATCGGCCTTTTAAGCCGAGAGTCGCAGGTTCGAGTCCTGCCCGACCCACCAGAGTCTTTACAATTAAATACGGTGTCCCCGTCGTCTAGCCAGGTCCAGGACACCGGCCTTTCACGCCGGCAACAGGGGTTCAAATCCCCTCGGGGACGCCAAACTCCTCTCCTGAATTATGACCATTCAAATCTTAGCTTCAGAAAGTCTTGGTGTAAGGTCAATGGCCACCCTGGTGCGCACAAATGATGTATCCATCTTAATTGACCCAGGGGCAGCCCTTGGTCCTAAAAGATACGGACTTCCTCCTGATAAGCTTGAATGGGAGCGCCTCCGTTTATTAAAAGCTAAAATAAAAGAAAAAATTAAAGAAGCCGATATTATTGTCATAACCCATTACCATTATGACCATTACGACCCTGAATGGGCAGAACTTTTTAAGGGAAAACGCTTGTTTTTAAAAGATCCTGAAAAAAACATAAATCGCAATCAGGCCAAAAGGGCAAAAGAGCTTATTAAAAGGCTTTTATCCGCTAGTTGTTTCTACGAAGTAGCAGAAGGAAAGGAACTTTGTTTTGGAACCACTAAAGTTATTTTTTCAGGGCCTTTAAATCACGGGCCTGATGAACGCTTTGGGGCGGTGGTGGCTGTTCATGTGAAATCACCAACACTAAACTTTCTTCATTCTTCTGATGTCTCAGGGCCTGTTCAAGAAGAGGCCCTTTCTTTTTTCTATAAAACCTCACCAGAAATTCTTTTTATTGATGGGCCAGCCACTTATCTTGGCCCCCGTTTTGGGCTGGAAGAATGTAAAATTGCTCGCCAAAATTTGGTTTCTTTGGTAAGGGATTTGAAACCTTCTTGCTTAATAATGGACCATCACCTTTTGCGTGATTTGTCCTGGAAAAAGTGGGCTGAGGATATCTATGAGGCTGGAGAATCCATTGGCACAAAAGTTCTTTGCGGAGCGGAATTTATAAATAAACCACTTTTACTTCTTGAAGCCGAGCGCAAACATCGCTATAAAACCCTTAAACATAAAATTCTTGAATTTGAGTCTAGCTAAAGGGAGGAAGTCCTATGAGTATGTCTAACTTTCTTTTTACCTCTGAGTCTGTAACTGAAGGTCACCCTGATAAAGTGGCAGACCAGATTTCAGACGCCATCTTAGATGCCATCCTTGAAAAAGACCCTTATGCTCGGGTGGCATGTGAAACCATGGTCAATACCGGCATGATCCTTATTGCCGGTGAGATTACCACCGAGGCCCGGGTAGAGTATGCCAAGATTGCCCGCGGCGTGGTAAAAGAAATCGGCTATAATCACTCAGACCTTGGTTTTGACTGGCAAACTTGCGCAGTGCTTACCAGCGTTGACCGCCAGAGCCCTGACATCGCCATGGGCGTTGAGCGCGGTGAAGAAATAGGGGCAGGAGACCAGGGCCTTATGTTCGGCTACGCCTGTGATGAAACCCCTGATTATATGCCCATGCCTATTTGGTACGCTCATCGTTTAGCCATGAGGCTTGCCGAAGTTAGAAAAAAGGGGGTGCTTCCCTTTCTTCGCCCTGACGGAAAAACTCAGGTAACAGTGGCTTATGAAGATCGCCGTCCCAAGGCCATTCATACGGTAGTGGTGGCGGCACAGCATGAGCCCTGGGTGGAATACAAAGAATTGCGAGAAGCCATTATTGAAGAAGTAATCAGGAAAGTCATTGCTCCCGAGCTACTTACTGACGAAACCAAGTTTTTAGTAAACACCACGGGGCGTTTTGTTATAGGTGGCCCCTTAGCAGACTGTGGTATGACCGGGCGTAAAATAATCGTTGATACCTATGGTGGCCGAGGGCACCACGGAGGCGGGGCGTTCTCTGGTAAAGATCCCACCAAGGTTGACCGTACTCCGTCTTATTATGCCCGCTATGTGGCCAAAAATATGGTAGCGGCAGGTGTAGCGAAAGAACTTGAAGTGCAGGTGGCTTACGCCATTGGTGTGCCAGAGCCCCTGGCCATAAATGTAAATACTTACGGGACAAACAACATCCCTGTGGAACGTATTGTTGAAATTATTAAGGAACTTTTTGATTTTAGGCCCCGCCACATGATTGAATACCTTGATATGCGCCGACCTATTTTCAGGAAGACAGCTGCTTACGGCCATTTTGGGCGTCCTGAACCAGAGTTTACCTGGGAGCGTCTTGACATGGTGGAAAAGATAAAAGAGCTGGCAGGTTTATAAGGAGGCCTAGATGAAATATCACGTAAAAGACTTAGAGCTAGCGGATAAAGGAAAACTTCGTATTGAATGGGCTGGGCGAGAAATGCCCGTGCTTAAACAAATAAAAGAACGTTTTGAAAGGGAAAAACCCCTTTCTGGTATAAGGCTTGGGGCCTGCCTACACGTAACCACGGAAACAGCCAACCTTATGGACGTGCTTAAAGCCGGGGGAGCAGAAGTGGCCCTTTGTGCTTCAAATCCCCTTTCTACCCAGGATGACGTGGCGGCTGCCCTGGTTAAGCATTATCAAATCCCAGTTTTTGCCATCCGCGGGGAAGACCGGGACACTTACTATCAGCACATTAAAGCCGTGCTTGATATGAACCCCCACATTACCATGGACGATGGGGCTGACCTGATATCTACCCTTCACGCTGAGTATCCAGAGAAAATAGAAAACGTTATTGGCGGCACGGAAGAGACCACTACTGGTGTTATTCGTTTGCGTGCTATGGCCAAAGAGGGAGCCCTTAAATATCCGGTAATTGCGGTAAACGATGCCCTTACCAAGCATCTTTTTGACAACCGCTACGGTACTGGCCAGTCAACTATTGATGGTATTTTACGGGCTACCAATCGCCTTTTGGCTGGCTCTATTTTTGTGGTGGCAGGTTATGGCTGGTGCGGCAAAGGAGTGGCCATGAGAGCACGCGGCATGGGAGCACGCGTAGTAGTAACTGAAGTTGACCCGTTAAAAGCCATTGAGGCGGTTATGGATGGCTACGATGTTATGCCCATGGACGAAGCCGCTGAGATTGGAGATTTTTTCTGCACCCTTACGGGAGATATAAACGTTATCCGTAAAGAACATTTCTTGAAAATGAAAGACGGGGCCATTGTTTCTAATTCCGGGCACTTTAATGTGGAGTTAGACCTTGAGGGATTAAAAGAGGTGAGCACTGAAGTGCGGCGCGTGCGGGAAAATGTAGATGAATATACTTTGGTTAACGGGAAAAAAGTATATGTTTTAGCTGAAGGGCGACTGGTAAATCTGGCCGCAGCAGAAGGGCATCCTTCGGCGGTTATGGACATGAGCTTTGCCAACCAGGCCCTTTGTGCTGAACACCTGGTAAAACACGGTAAGGAACTCAAGAACGATGTCTATAAAGTACCTGAACATATAGACCGCTCAGTGGCTGAAATGAAGCTTAACGCTATGGGTATTAAAATTGATAAGCTTACCCCTGAGCAGGAAAAATATCTTTCTTCCTGGGAGATGGGAACATAATGCCCAGGCCTATAGCCGTATGCCTGGTAAGCGGCGGCCTTGATAGCTGTGTGGCTGCCGCTTGCGCGGCTAAAAATTATGAGCTTGCTTTTTTACACGTCAAATATGGCCAGCGTACCGAGGCCAGGGAACTTCGCGCTTTCAATAAAATAGCGGACTTTTATAAAGTTAAATATCGCCTGATTACCAGTGTTCCGGCCCTAAAAGATATTGGCGGCTCAGCTCTGACTGACGAAAAATTAAAAGTCCCTGAAGGAAGTGTTTCCACTGATGGCATCCCTATAACTTACGTGCCTTTTAGAAATGCTCATTTTCTGGCTATAGCGGTTTCCTGGGGGGAAGTGCTTGGGGCCAAGCGTATTTTTATAGGGGCCAGCCAGGTGGATTTTTCTGGTTATCCCGATTGTCGAGCTTCGTTTTTTGAGGCCTTTAACCAGGTTATTAAAGAAGGCACCAGGCCTGAAACAGATATTCGCATAGAAACCCCCCTTATCAATCTATCCAAGGCCGAGATTGTCAAACTGGGAATAAAACTGGGAGCCCCTCTTCATCTAACCTGGTCTTGTTACCAACGTGAAGATATGGCCTGTGGGCGTTGTGAGTCCTGCCTTTTGCGCCTTAAGGGCTTTAAAGAAGCCGGGTTAGAAGACCCTATCCCTTATGTCAGAGAAAATATTTGAATGTAAGCGCTGTGGTTTTTGCTGTCAGGGAGAAAGTACTGTCTCTCTTTCTCCTGAGGAACAGCAAAGGATTGCTTCTTTCTTAGGGTTAAGCCTGAAAGATTTTCTAAAAACTTATACTGTTTCCCGCGGGAGCCGTGTAGAAATGAAAATTGTAAACGGCCATTGTATTTTTTATGACGAAGAGCAAAGGCTTTGCAAGATTCATCCGGTAAAACCTTTTCATTGTCGTAGGTGGCCCCTTCACCCAAGTATCTTTAAAGATAAAGAAAATTTTGAAATTATTCGGGCAAGCTGCCCGGGTTTTAACGAGACAGCCACCTGGGAAGATGTTAAATCCCTCTTATCCTATAAAAAATTTACCTAATTGTTAATTTTTCTGGATTGTTCTACAATTTTGTAAAAAACTTCCCACCAAAACAGACTGGTTAGAGCAATCTTTCCTTGAAAAGACTTTTAAACCTTATAACTTCAAAGCTAAAGCCTGATTAAAAGCAAAGTTACAAAAATTCGTTGATTTTGGCACAAGTTTTGGAATATAGATAAACTGTCAAAAATTAAAGGAGGCTCTGAGATGAAAAAAATTGAAGCCATTATTAAACCATTCAAACTGGAAGAGGTGAAAGAGGCCCTGGCTGAGATTGGAATTAAAGGCATGACGGTAAGTGAGGTCAAGGGTTTTGGACGCCAGAAAGGGCATCGTGAAATTTACCGCGGGGCTGAATACATAGTTGACTTTTTACCAAAGGTAAAGATTGAGCTGGTAGTAGAGGCTGAACTGGTAGAAAAGGTGGTGGAAACCATAATCAATAGCGCCCGTACCGGAAAAATTGGTGACGGTAAAATTTTTATAATACCGGTAGAGGATGCTATCCGTATTAGAACTGGAGAACGAGGCAAGGAGGCCGTTTAGTGCTCCAGCCTGTTAAAATCACAGAACCACTTCTTGTAGCCAGATCTTCGGTAGTTAATCGAGCCAAGCGCATTGATGGCCTGATTAAAGGGCTTTTCCCGTCCAGTTTCAAGAGAAAGCCAGTGGCTATTTTGGGTGTAGGAGGTTATGGCCGCAAAGAGCTTTGCCCTTATTCAGACATAGATTTGCTATTTTTGCACGGGGATCTTTCTGAAGAGAAAATCTCCCAGCTGGTTGAAAAAGTTCTCTATACCCTGTGGGACCAAAAATTTGAGGTCGGCTATCGTGTTTGTTCTTTAGAAGAGGTTTTTGCTGATGCTCGCAAGGACTTTTCTCTTTTAACCGCTTTACTTGATGCCCGGTTGATTTCTGGTTCAAAAAAGCTTTATCAGAAATTTAAAAGTCTTTTTAATGACAGTCTCATTGCTGGACGCCGCAAGGAACTTTTTCTAGCCCTCAAGAGTACTAGGCTCAAAAGATTAGAAATTTACAGCGAAAACTCCTTCCTATTGGAGCCAAACCTAAAAGAAGGGTTGGGTGGCCTTCGCGATTTCCATTTGCTTTTGTGGACGGCTCGCATACTTTTTGGTCTGGAAACTCTACGAGACATTGAAAGGGCAGGGCTCATCTCTTCAAAAGAAAAAAAGCTGCTGAAATCTGCTTATCAATTCCTCCTGGCAGTAAGAGAAGAACTTCATTTTCAGGCCAGGCGTCACGAAGACCGGCTCTACTTTGAGTACCAGCCGATAATAGCAGTTAAAATGGGTTTTGGTTACGAAACCGAAGGGGCTATAAGCAAATTCATGACCAATGTTTACCGCGCCATGAGCCAAATTCACGAAATAGTGGAAGCGGTGTTAGACCATGTAGAGCTGACTCTTGGTTTTCTCCCTGATGAAAGAAAAAAGCTGGAAGGTGGCTTTGAGATCATATCCGGCCGCCTTTATCTCACCTATAGAGAACGCGCTCTCTGGGACCTTTCTTATGTACTCAATTTATTCATGCTTCAGGCGGAAACAGGGCTTAAATTGCACCACCTTACCAGGATCTTTTTAAAAGAAAATTTTAGTTCTTCAAAATCTTTCAATCTTGTCAATTTAGAAGGCAGGTTTTTTACAAAATTGTTAACAAAACCCTATGCTTATTTAGCTTTAAAAAGCATGCGGGAAACCGGTTTTTTAACAAAGATACTGCCCGAATTTCAAAGAATTATAGGGCTTACCCAGTTTGATGTTTATCACATCCACCCCTTAGATGAACATTTATTGTTAACTATTAAAGAACTCGGGGCTTTGCGTGAAGAACGTTCTGATTATTGGGAAAGAATAGAAAACGAAGAAGTTTTATTTTTGGCAGGATTATTGCATGACCTTACCAAAGGATTACCTGGAAGACATGCTGAAACAGGAGCACAGATGGCTTTAGAGATAGCTTTTAGACTCGGTTTTTCCGAAAAAGAAGCTCAGATGGTATCCCGGTTGGTGAAAGATCATCTTTTAATGGTTGAAACCGCCTTCAGGAGAGATTTAACCGAAGAAAAGGTTGTTATTGATTTTGCCAGAAAAATGAAAAACCTTGGCCATCTGACCAGGCTTTACTTTTTAACTATAGCTGACTCCCGGGCCACCGGGCCAGCGGCCTGGAGTTCCTGGAAAGCAGCCCTGATTGACGAGCTTTATTTAAAAACAGCTAAGATTTTTAGTGAGGGAGTTCTGGCCCAAAAACAGACAATTATTGAAATTGAAGAGAAGGAAAAGGCTTTGCGTAAAGAGTTTGGCTCTTTGGTTGATATTCTTCCTTCTTGTTATCTTCTTTATTCTTCACTGGAAAATTTAAAACCACAACTTTCATTGCTTAAAATTTATAAAGAGAAAAATCTGCCATTCTTGTTTAATGTTTCAAAACAAAGGGATTTATTTAGAGTTTTTATAATAACTAAAGATAAACCCGGTCTTTTTGTGCGTCTTACAGGAGTGTTTACTCTCCATCATTTAGATATTAAACAGGCTCGTATTTTTACTTTAGAAGACGGTACAGCTCTTGATATTTTTGAAGTAAGTTCTCCTTATGGCGATTTTCCTAAAGAAGAATTAGAAAATAGTTTTTTAAACTTTGTTTTAAAAGACGAAAATATAGAAAATTCTTTAAAAGAAATTAAGCCTTTATTTTGTTCTATTAGGAAGCCAAGCAAAAAATTAGATTTTCATGTTTCTATAAATAACGAACACTCTGACTTTTTTACCATCATTGAGATATATGCACCTGACAAGCTAGGTTTGTTATATCATTTGGCTAAGTCCCTATCAAAGTGGCCTTTAAATATTGAAAGGGCTTTTATTTCCAATAAAGAAGACCTAGCTTCTGATGTTTTCTATGTTAGAAGTATTGAAGGTGAAAAATTAGCTAATGAAGAATGTGAAAAACTTCAAAAGTATCTAGTCAACACTTTGAAAGAATTTTTTAAGAAAAATGTTTGTTAGATAAAAATAATAAAGGAGGTTTTTTATGACACCCAAAGAAGTTCTTGAATTTGCCAAGAAAAATGGCGCTAAGATGGTTGACTTGCGATTTACTGATTTTCCGGGCATCTGGCAGAATTTTACAGTACCCATTGAGGAGTTGACCGAAGAAAGTTTTGAGGCTGGTTATGGTTTTGATGGTTCTTCTATTCGCGGCTGGCAGGAAATTCATGAAAGTGACATGATTATAATTCCTGACCCAAATACCGCGGTTATGGATCCCTTTTACGAAGTCCCTACTCTGGTGCTTCTTTGCAATGTTTTTGACCCTATCACCAAAGAACCCTATAGCCGTGACCCACGCTACGTAGCCCAGAAAGCTGAAGAATACCTTAAAAGCACAGGCATTGGAGACGTTGCCTTTTTTGGGCCTGAACCGGAATTTTTTATTTTTGACGATATTCGTTATGATAGTGGTACAAACTTTTCTTTTTACTTTGTAGATTCAATTGAAGGGACCTGGAATACCGGGCGCGAGGAATGTCCCAACCTTGGCTACAAACCCCGTCCTAAAGAAGGTTATTTTCCTGTTCCACCTACTGATAAACTACACGACCTCCGCACCGAAATGGTCATGGTACTTCAACAGGTGGGTATAAAAATAGAGTGCCAGCACCACGAGGTGGCCACTGCAGGGCAGGCTGAGATTGATATGCGCTTTGCCCCACTTCTAAAAATGGGTGACCAGCTCATGTGGTACAAATATGTCATTAAAAATGTGGCTTATAAGCACGGTAAAACCGTAACTTTTATGCCAAAGCCGCTTTTTGGTGACAACGGTTCTGGTATGCACACCCACATGAGTATCTGGAAGGGAGATACTCCTCTTTTTGCTGGAGACCGTTACGCCGGCCTTTCTGAAACGGCCCTTTATGCTATCGGCGGAATTCTTAAACACTGCAAAGCGGTTTGTGCCTTCACCAACCCCACTACCAACTCTTACAAACGCTTAACTCCAGGTTTTGAAGCTCCAGTTAACCTTTGCTACTCCAGCCGTAACCGTTCCGCGGCTATTCGTATCCCTATGTACAGCCCGAGCCCCAAGGCCAAGCGTATTGAGTTCCGGACGCCTGACCCTTCCTGCAACGGCTATCTTGCTTTTGCGGCTATGCTTATGGCTGCTCTTGATGGTATTGAAAACCGCATTGATCCTGGTGAGCCTATGGACAAAGACCTCTATAGCCTGCCGCCTGAGGAATTAAAAGACATTCCCACCACTCCTGCTACCCTTGAGGAGGCCCTTCAGGCACTTGAAGAAGACCACGAGTTCTTAATGAAAGGCGATGTCTTTACCGAAGACCTTATCCGCAAATGGATTGAGTATAAGCGTGAAAACGAGGCTGACCAGGTTCGCCTGCGTCCGCATCCTTATGAGTTCTATCTCTATTTTGACATCTAATATTAAAAAGGGAGGGGCTTTTCCCTCCCTTTACGAATTTTTATGTGGCGAGAAGCCAGCAAAAGCTTTGGTAAAGTAGCGAAAGACTATGACCTCTGGTATAAAGATAATCCTTTATTCCTTGCAGAACTTGAAGCCTTAAAACTTTTAGGCCCACCAGAATATCCTTCTCTAGAAATAGGAGTAGGTACCGGCGCCTTTGCCAGGGCTTTAGGTTTTGATTTTGGGCTTGATCCTTCGCTTGAAATGCTTTTTTTGGCTAAAGAAAAAGGAATAAAAGTGGTAGCAGGCATAGCTGAAGCCCTTCCTTTTAAAACCGGAAGTATTGCTAGCTGTGGTTTATTTTTTACTTTTTGCTTTTTGTCTGAACCAGAAAAGGCTATACGTGAGTGTTACAGGATTCTAAAAGAAAAAGGAAAAGTCTATCTGGGTTTTGTGCCAGGAGAATCTCCTCTGGCAGAATTTTATAGAGAAAAGGCCAGAAAAGGCCATCCACTTTACAAGTTCGCTAAGTTTAGAAAGGGAAGTGAAGTTTTAAACCTTTTTGAAAAACACGGATTTTTCAAAATAAAAGGTTTTTCTACCCTTATTGATTACCCCTCAAAAGAACCCAAAATTGAAGCCCCCCTTGAAGGATTAGCACCTCAAGCTGGTTTTTGGGCGATTCTATTTGAAAAGCTCTAATTATTCAAATTCAGGCTCAAGCAACCAGGAATAATAAGCCATACGCTGTTTTTCGTCGGCAAAACTAATCCATTCACAACCAACTAGAGTTTTTTTAACATGAACTACCCTAGCCTGGCCTGTTATTTCTTCACCCCGGTAAAAAAGGGTAACGGAGATATTATCACCAGGAGTTACATCCAGGCCATCAGGTTTCCAAAAACCAATTCCGCTGATACTGGCATTAGCTAGTTCTCCCATCTGCCCATCAGATAACAAAACTTTTGAGCCCTTTAAGGTTATTCGTAAATGCCGTCTTCTATCTGCTTCTTGTTTTTGTTGGGGAATCATAATATCACCTCCTGACTTCTTATTTCGGCATAAAGAACATTCTTCTTAACAGGCTTTTGGTTAATTTTCCTTTTATTGAATGAGACCTAAATTACCCGAGGGAAGAGATCGCCTCGGTCTTTACAGGCCTACAGGCCTCGCGAGATAAATTCCTTTCTTTTGTACGGAGAAGGTTTCTCGCCGCAAGAAAAGAGGAAAAGCTTCGCCGTAAAGTGAGGAATTTGGTAATAACAAATCTAATATCATCATCAAAAATTCTATATTTTTTCATGAGAATCGTTGTTTAAATTTAAAAATTCTGATATCAAAAAAATAGAATCTAATCTTTTGCAGAAAAAACTTTTTCTATATAATAGGCTTTCATTTAATCAGAAATAGTGTAAGTAATATTAAATTTTTTTAAACTTTAAAAAATTTTATCAGGGAGGAGGTTTTTATGAAGCTTGACCCTACCAAGATGAAAGATTGGGAGATTGCCGCTGAGGCCGAAAAACACATGAAAACTGTCTATCAGCTGGCCGAGGAACTTGGCCTTGAGCAGGAAGAGCTACTACCTTATGGCCATTACGTAGCAAAAATTGATTACAAAAAAGTCCTTGAGCGTTTAAAAGACCGTCCCAATGGCAAGTATATTGATGTCACCGCTATTACCCCTACTCCTCTGGGAGAGGGAAAATCTACCACTTCCATTGGCCTGGTAGAAGGCCTGGGTAAACGCCAACAAAGTGTTATTGGAGCGTTAAGGCAGCCCTCAGGTGGCCCTACCATGAATATCAAAGGTTCTGCCGCCGGCGGAGGCTTAGCCCAGATTATCCCTCTGGACAAGTTTTCCCTTGGGCTTACTGGAGACATTAACGCTATTATGAACGCCCACAACCTGGCCATGGTGGCCCTTACGGCTCGTATGCAGCACGAGTTCAACTATGATGACGAAACCCTGGCCAAGCGTGGCTTAAAGCGCCTTAACATTGACCCCAAGCGAGTGGAAATGGGCTGGATTATAGACTTTTGCGCCCAGGCCCTGCGTCATATTGTCATAGGTCTTGGGGGTAAAAAAGATGGCTATCCCATGGAAAGCAAGTTCTGGATTGCCGTGGCTTCAGAGGTTATGGCTATTCTGGCCGTAGCCAGAGATTTAAAAGACTTTCGCGAAAGAATTGGAAAAATCGTGGTGGCTTTTGATAAGTTTGGCAATCCTGTAACCACCGAAGATTTAGAAGTGGCGGGGGCCATGTGTGCCTGGATGGTTGATGCTATAAACCCCAATATGATTCAGACCCTTGAAGGCCAGCCTGTTCTCATTCACGCTGGTCCCTTTGCTAACATTGCCATTGGTCAGTCTTCTATTATAGCTGACTACGTTGGCCTTAAACTTGCCGACTATGTAGTCACCGAATCTGGTTTTGCCGCTGACATTGGCTACGAAAAGTTCTGGAACATAAAGTGTCGTCTTTCTGGGCTTACTCCTGACTGCGTGGTGGTGGTGGCTACCATCAGGGCCCTTAAGTGTCATGGTGGAGCTCCCATACCTCTTCCTGGGCGTCCTATACCCAAGGAATACCTTGAAGAAAACCTAGAGTGGGTGGAAAAAGGTTGTGAAAACCTCCTGCACTGTGTGAACATTGTTAAAAAGAGCGGTGTCACTCCAGTGGTTTGCATAAATGCCTTCTACACTGACACCAAGGCCGAAATTGAACTGGTCAAAAAGATATGCGAAGAGCACGGCATCAGAGCCGCTGTTTCTGAACACTGGCTTAAGGGCGGTGAAGGAGCCCTTGAACTGGCTGACGCCGTAATGGATGCCTGTAATGAACCCACTAACTTCCGTTTTCTTTATGAGCTTGATGAGCCAGTTAAAGACCGCATTGAAAAAATCGCTAAAGAAGTCTATGGCGCAGATGGAGTAATTTATCTCCCTGACGCCGAGGCCAAAATCAAACTCATTGAGGCCGATGAAGAACTGCGCCGCATGCCCATCTGCATGGTAAAGACCCACCTTTCCCTTTCTGATAATCCGGCTTTAAAAGGGGTGCCTAAGGGATGGCAGCTTAGGGTGCGCGATGTTCTGATTTACCGTGGCTCAGGTTTTATCGTTCCAGTGGCTGGCGACATTAGCCTCATGCCTGGCACTGGCTCAGACCCAGCCTACCGCCGTATTGATGTAGATGTAGAAACAGGTAAAGTCAAAGGGTTATTCTAAACACACAGACATGGGGAAAAATGCTCCACATTGGGGCATTTTTCCTCATTTAATTTTTCTTAAGAAGAAAAATAAAAATTTTTATATGCAATTTTTTCCCAAAAAACATCAATTTTTACTAAATTTCCATTGGCATGCCTCTTGCTTTTAAGAGAGGCCCAAAATAGAGGGAGGTATGTGTAAATGGCTGCTAAAATAATAAGTGGCAAAGAGATATCCCAACAAATACGCGAAAAACTAAAGAAAGAGGTGCAGGAACTTAAAGAAAAGCACGGAGTAACGCCTGGCCTTGTTACTATCCTGGTAGGAGAGAATCCGGCCTCTGTTTCCTACGTTACGGCTAAACAGCGTACGGCTCACGACCTTGGTTTTCATTCCGTGCAGGAAAATTTGCCAGAAGATGTCTCTGAGGAAAATCTCCTCAGTCTTATCAAAAAATACAATGAAGATCCGACCATTCATGGCATTTTAGTACAACTCCCTTTGCCCAAACACATCTCTGAACAGAAAGTTATTTACGCCATTGACCCACGCAAGGATGTGGACGGGTTTCATCCGGTAAATGTGGGAAAGATGGTTATCGGAGAGCCTTGTTTTATTCCCTGTACTCCCGCGGGGATACTTGAGATGCTGGCACGTGCTGACGTAGAAGTCTCCGGGGCCGAAGTAGTGGTGGTTGGCCGTAGCAATATTGTAGGGAAACCGGTAGCCATTCTTCTTATGCAAAAGAGAAAACCTGTAGGTAACGCCACGGTTACCGTTTGTCATACCGGCACCAAAGATATGCTATTTCATACTAAACGGGCCGATATTCTCATTGTAGCCGCTGGCCGCCCCAAAGTTGTTACGGGAGATATGGTAAAAGAGGGCGTGGTAGTAATAGATGTTGGTGTAAACCGCATAGGCACCACCCCTGAAGGCAAGGCTATACTTTGTGGAGACGTTGACTTTGATTCCGTAAAAGAAAAAGCCGCAGCTATTACTCCTGTACCTGGAGGCGTTGGCCCTATGACTATCACCATGCTTATGAAAAACACCGTAGAAGCCGCCAAAATGTGGGCGGGGCTCCCAAGTGAAGTAGGTTAGAATTGCTATTTTTTAAAAATTATATTAAAGTTCAGTTTTTATGAAAATTAACTTTAGGAGGATTTCATGGAGCCTCGTCTAAAAGCCAAAAACGAATGTAGCAAGTGCATGATAAATCAGGATGTTTTTGAACGTATTCAGGGTAAGGTTTTAACTGCTCCAGAAAGGGTAAATAAAAGAGGGACCAAGCCCTGTCTTTTTGGTAAAGGGGGGACCTGTTGTCATGTCTGTAATATGGGGCCCTGCCAGATAGTTGAAGGAGTAGAAGAGTTGCGCGGCATTTGCGGGGCTACCGCTGCTACGGTAGCCGCTAGAAATTTTGGCCGCATGGTAGCTGCTGGAACTTCTGCTCATTCAGACCATGGTCGTGGCATAGCTGAAGTCTTTTATCATACGGTGCACGGTGAGACTGAAGACTTTGAGATAAAAGACGAAAAGAAGCTTCGCATGGTGGCCTATTATTTTGGCCTTGATTATAAAAAGCCGGTTAAAGAACTGGCCAAAGAAGTGGCAGTTAACGCTTTAGAGGAGTTTGGTAAGCAGCACGGAGAGCTCGCTTTTATAAAACGTGCTCCAGAAAAACGTCAGCAAAGATGGCGTGAGCTTGGCGTTGTACCTCGTGGAGTTGACCGCGAAGTAGTAGAGATGCTTCACCGTACTACCGTGGGAGTTGACCAGGATTACCGCAGCCTTCTTAAGGCCTCGGTACGCTGTGCCCTGGCTGATGGCTGGGGTGGCTCTATGTTGGCTACAGAGCTCCAGGATATACTCTTTGGGACGCCTCAACCATTAAGGGCGGTAGTCAACCTGGGAGTGCTTAAAGAAGATATGGTAAATGTTACGGTTCATGGCCATGAGCCAGAGGTGGCTGAGGCCCTGGCCATCGCAGCTCAGGATCCTGAAATAATTAAAGAAGCTGAAAAAGTTGGAGCTAAAGGAATTAACCTCGCTGGTATTTGTTGTACTGGAAACGAAGTCCTCATGAGGCGGGGCATTCCCATTGCGGGAAGCTTTGTCCAGCAGGAACTGGCTCTGGCTACGGGAGCCGTGGAAGCCATGGTAGTTGACGTTCAGTGTATTATGCAAAACGTAGCCACCGTGGCCTCTGCCTATCACACGGCGGTTATCACGGTAAGTGATAAAGCTGAGATTGAAGGGGCTATGCATATCCCCTTTGACCACAAACATCCTGTAGAAAGTGCCAAAAAAGTCCTTCGTGAAGCCATTTCCCGCTTTCCTAAAAGGGATAAAAACCTGGTTTATATCCCGCCAAACAAAATGGATGTAGTGGCTGGTTTTAGTCACGAGACTATTCTTTATATCCTTGGAGGGCGTTTCAGGGCCTCTTATAAGCCTTTAAACGAAAACATTATAAACGGCCGTATTTTAGGGGTGGCGGCCATTGTTGGATGTGATAACTTTCGCGTTTTTGAAAAGACCCACGCAGAACTTGCTAAAGAACTCATTGCCAACAATATCTTGGTGGTAGTTACGGGTTGTGCTGCTACTTCTATTGCTCGGGAAGGGCTCCTTTCGCCTGAGGCGGCTAGTCTCGCGGGAGATTCTTTGCGTGAAGTTCTTGAGGCCGTAGGTTGTCCTCCGGTGCTACACATGGGTTCCTGTGTAGATAATTCCCGTATCCTTATCGCCCTGACCGAGATGGTAAACGCTGGCGGCCTGGGAGAAGATCTAGATGATTTGCCGGCCATTGGTTGTGCTCCTGAATGGATGAGTGAAAAGGCCGTAGCTATTGGAAACTATTTTGTGGGAAGTGGAGCCTGTGTAGTTTTTGGGCCTAATTTCCCTACTGAGAAAAGCCAGATAGCCACTGATTATCTATTTCACGAATTTTATCATATTTTTGGCGCTCCCTGGGTGGTAGCCCGAAACGCCAGTGAATTCGCCAATATTATGATAGATAAAATCAAAGAGAAACGTAAAAATCTCGGCATTGACAAACCTAAACCCAGAGTTCTTTTTGACATGGCTATGCGTCGGGCCCTTGAAGCGCCAAAAATTTCTCCCTTTCATGGGCTCGGCTGTTTTGGGCCTACTCATCTTAAGGTAGAAGAAGAGGAGCAAACGGCTCAATAAATCTTTAGGGGTGTTAAATGGGGAAAGATAAAGTCGGTAAAGTTATGGTGTTAGGGGGCGGCATCGCCGGGGTACAGGCCGCCCTTGATTTAGCAGAACTCGGCTTTTATGTCTATCTTGTAGAAAAGAAGGCCTCTATTGGTGGGGTTATGGCCCAGCTTGATAAGACCTTCCCCACCAATGATTGTAGTATCTGAATACTGGCGCCCAAGCTGGTGGAGGCCGGGCGGTCTCCCAATATTGAAATTATTACTTTAGCGGAACTTAAGGAACTTAGCGGTAAAGCTGGCCATTTTAAGGCCAAACTGTTTATTAAACCGCGTTATGTTGATCCGCAGAAGTGCACAGCTTGCGGGCTGTGTACAACTTATTGTCCGCGGGAAGTGATTGATGAATATAACGAAGGCCTGGTTTATACTAAAGCGGCTCGCATTGATTATCCTCAAGCTATTCCCACTACCTATTATTTAGACGCCAAGGCCTGTTTACGCATGCAGCACGAAAGTTGCCAGTTATGCGCTAATGTGTGTGGGCCTAACGCCATTGTTTTTGACCAGCTTCCCGAAGAGCGCGAAATAGAAGTAGGGGCCGTAGTATTAACCTTAGGATTCGGTCGTATTCCTCAGGAAGTGCTTGAAAAGTATGGCTATGGCAAGTACCCCGATGTGATGACCAGCATGGAAATTGAGAGGATGACCTGTGCTTCAGGGCCCACTGAAGGTGAGATTATAAGGCCTTCTGACTTTACCCATCCTCAACGGATCGCCTTTTTACAGTGCATTGGTTCACGGGATGTTACCTGCGATAATGGATATTGCTCTTCGGTTTGTTGTATGTACGCCATGAAAGAGGCCTCAGTGGTGAAAGAACATTTGCCAGAAGCCCAGATAGACCTCTTTTTTATGGACATCCGCACGCAGGGGAAAGGGTTTGACGAGGCCTTTAACCGGGCGGTGGAAAAATATGGTTTCGGTATAATTTACGCCCGTGTGCCTAAAATAGACCAGGTTGGCCGAAAGCTTGCTCTTACCTATGTTACTGAAGATGGAAAAAGCCACCGTGAATTTTACGATATGGTGGTGCTCTCGGTAGGGCTAGATGCCCCTAAAGATGCTGAAAACCTGGCTTCTATTCTGGGGATAGAGCTTAATCATTATGGTTTTGCCCAAACCAGGACTTCTTCTCCCCTTGAAACAAACGTACCAGGCATTTTCGTAGCCGGTGCCTTCCAGGGGCCAAAAGATATTCCAGAAAGCGTGGTGCAGGCCCAGGGAGTGGCGGCACGGTGTTCAGAGCTTTTGGCTGAAGTTAGGGGTGAAGAGGCCATTTTAAAAGAGTTTCCTCCTGAGGACGAAGAACTTGAGGCCCTTGAGCCCAGGGTAGGGGTTTTTGTGTGCCACTGTGGAGTAAACATTGCCAGTGTAGTAGATGTAGAGGACGTAACTCGTTACGCGGCTAATCTTCCAGGGGTGGTGCACGCCGAGGATGTTCTCTACTCTTGTTCTCAGGACGCCTTGAATGACCTGGTTAAAAAAATAAAAGAACATCGTTTAAACCGGGTGGTTATTGCGGCCTGTAGCCCCAGGACACACGAACCTTTGTTTCAGGAAACTCTAAAGGAAGCAGGGCTTAACCCGGCGTTAATTGAAATGGCCAACATTCGTGACCAGTGTTCCTGGGTGCATTATTTTGATCCGCAGGCAGCTACGGCTAAGGCCAAAGACCAGGTGCGCATGGCTGTGGCCAAGGCTTTAAGGCTAAAGCCGCTTGAAACGCAAAAAGTAAAGGTAACCCCTTCCGCCCTGGTAATAGGGGGAGGGGCAGCCGGGCTACAGGCAGCCCTTTCCATTGCTGAGCAGGGTTATGAAGTTCATCTTGTTGAAAGAGAAAGAGAGCTTGGCGGAAATCTCAGACGCGTAACCGGGCTTCTATCCGGTGAAGACCCGCAAAAAATCCTTGAAACCCTTATAAAACAGGTGGAAAGCCATAAGCGTATAAGAGTTTATAAAGAGACCACGGTGGAAAATATCTCCGGCTATGTTGGGAACTTTACCTCTACGCTCAGGAGCCAGGCCGGCTCTGAGATAGTTAATCACGGGGTGGTGATTATTGCCACCGGGGGTAAGGAGCATCGTCCAGCGCTCTGGGGGCTTGGAGAAGAAGATAAAATCCTCACCCAGCTTGACCTTGAAGCGGAATTGGCTGGAAAGGCCTCAAAGATTGCTAGAGCGAGAAGCATTGTCATGATCCAGTGTGTAGGCTCTCGGGGGCAGGATTTAAAATATTGCAGTAAGCTTTGCTGTCAGCAGGCTGTTAAAAACGCCCTGCGTCTTAAAAAGCGCTACCCCAAAAAGGACGTTTATGTCCTTTACGGAAACATGCGCACCTATGGCTTCTCAGAAGATGCCTATCGTGAAGCAAGAGAGGCCGGAGTTATCTTCCTTCGTTTTACGCCCCAGAAGCGGCCTGAATTGATTAAAAAAGGAAAAAGCCTTTATGTAAAACACTATGACGCTTTGCTGGGAGAAGACTTACTTATTCCAGCCGATGTGCTGGTTCTTTCGGTGGGCATTGCTCCTGGAGACAATGAAGAGCTTTCAAAAATAATAAAGGCTCCTCTTACCAGTGACGGCTTTTTCCTTGAAGCCCACGTGAAGTTAATGCCCGTTGAGCTGGCTGTTGACGGGGTTTATGTATGTGGACTTGCTCACGGACCTAAACCCCTTGATGAAACGCTGGCTCAGGCAAGGGCGGCGGCAGCTAAGGCTACTATTCCTCTGGCAAAAGGATATGTTGAAGTAGCGCCTATAGTTTCACGGGTAGACCAGCAAAAGTGTATTGGCTGCGGTATATGTGCTGATCTTTGCCCATACGGGGCTATTCAGATGATTAAAGTGGGCAAGCGGAAAAAGGCAGAAACTATAACTGCTTCCTGTAAAGGCTGTGGTATTTGTGCCTCACACTGTCCGGTATTTGCTATTGAGATGGGTGGTTTTACAGACGAAGCTATTCTGGCCCAAATTGAAGCCTTTGGAGATTTTGCTGAAAAAGAAAGCCAGGAAGAGGCAGAAAAAGCCGCTTAATTTTGGAGAATAGGGGATAGCTATGAACTTTAATCCAAAAATACTTTCTTTTTTCTGTCACTGGTGTTGTTACGCCGCAGCAGACTCTGCTGGCGTGGCCCGTTACAAATATCCACCCAATAACCGGGTTGTAAGGGTGATGTGTACCGGTCGCATTGATCCGCTTTTTATTGTGGAGGCCTTTAGAGCTGGAGCAGACGGAGTCTTAGTAGGCGGGTGACACCTTGGTGAATGTCATTACCAGTCTGGTAATTATGAAATGCTAATAATAGAAGAAGTCACAAGAAGGCTCCTTGAGCTGGTAGGGCTTAGGCCGGAACGCTTTCGAGTTGATTGGGCTTCAGCCGCTGAAGCCCCGCTTTTTGTGCAGATAGTTACTAACTTTACGGAAGGTATTAAAAAACTTGGCCCATTAGGTGAGGCTGAAGGCCTTGACCAGGGAACACTTAAGTGGCGCCTTAAAGCGGCAAGTGAAGTGGCTAAGAAGAGTCGTTTGCGCGCAGCTTTAGGCAGTCTTGCTAGAGAATTCAAAAAGGCTGGTGATTACAGCCCAGAAAATATTTCTAAAAGAGTAGAAGAAAAGATAGTCCCCATACTCAAAAAAGAGCTTTTTGAAGAAGAAATTAAAGAACTTCTTTCTAAAGGGCCAATATCAATTGATGCTATACTTAAAAAGACTGGTGCAACAACCGATGATATCGTTCCAATTTTAGAGGCTATGCAAAAAAAGGGAAAAGTAGAACGAAAGGGAGAAACTTTAGAACCCAAATAAATATTTTTTGCTCCAGGAGAGCTCTATATGCTTGAGTTAAAGAAAAGAGAAGCTAATTTTGGTTTGGAATTAAAAGAAAAATATCAAGCCCCGGCGACGCTGGCGCAATGCTTCCGCTGTGGGGCCTGTTCGGGGATATGCCCGGTGGAGAAGGTAGAGGAAGATTTTGACCCTCGGGTATTTGTGCACGGAGTGCTTTTGGGGCTTAAAGAGAAGCTTCTCTCAGGAGAGGCTATCTGGAAGTGTTCTGGTTGCGGCTCCTGTATCCCGGTCTGTCCCATGGATGTTAAGCCCATGGAGGTAATAAAGGCCCTTAAAGCGGTAGTAGAAAAGAGAGACCCTGAACTTGCCCTTGAAATGCGTTTTAAAGTTGGGCGCTTGGCCAGGGTTGACGCAGGCAAATGTATTGCCTGTCTCACTTGTGTGAGAGATTGCCCCTTTGGAGCTCCTTATATCACAGAGGAAGGCTACGCGGTAATCCAGCCTGATAAGTGTAAAGGCTGTGGCATCTGCGTAGTGGAGTGTCCGGCCAGGGCTATAATCCTTAACGCTTCACCAGAAATGATAGCTACGGTGCGCGGAGGAGGGCATGGATAAAATCAAGATCACCATTCTTTGTTGTCATTACACTAACGAGGCTACCGAAGAAGATTTTGCCGATATTCCGGCTGAAATTGAGCTAAAGCGTTACCCCTGTTCAGGAAGGATTGAAGTGGTTGATATCCTTAAGGCCCTAGAACAAGGGGCAGAGGCCGTGCTGGTGGCTGGCTGCGAAAATGGTACCTGTCATAACAGGACAGGAAGCACCAGGGCTGAAAAAAAAGTAGAACTTGCCAGAGAGATTCTTTCAGAGATTGATATGGACCCCCAAAAGGTAAATATGACCTTTGTCCCCAGGTTAGATTCCGGGGCACTGGTGGCAGCGGTCAAAGAAACCTTTGAAAAATTACTTAGAATAAAAGAGGCAGCCTGATGATTGTAGCGGAAAGAAAACCCATAAAACAAATTCTTGAAATGATAGAGCCCTACTCCAAAGTGGCGGTAATAGGGTGTCGGGGGTGTGTGGCCATCTGTTCGGCTGGAGGTGACCGGGAGGTAGAGATCCTTTCAGCTGCCCTGCGATTGGCCCGCAAGAACAACGGAAAGCCCCTGGAAACTATAGAAAAAACTCTTGTACGTCAATGTGACCCTGAATATTTAACCCCTCTGGCCAAACTAAAAGACCAGGTAGAAGCGGCAATATCTCTTGCCTGTGGCGTAGGGGTAAATCTCGCTTCTGACCTTTATCCTGATATTAAAATCTACCCAGGAGTTAACACCACTTTTTACGGGGCAAACCCGGCCCTTGGTAAGTGGGAAGAGATGTGCCGTGGTTGTGGAGATTGTATCCTTGACCTTACTGGAGGAATTTGTCCTATTGCCCGTTGTGCTAAAAATCTCTTAAATGGCCCTTGTGGTGGTTCTCAAAATAGCCGTTGCGAAATAGACCCTGATACTCCTTGTGTGTGGCAGCTTATTTATGACCGTTTGAAGGCAAGGGGTGAACTCGAAAAGCTTGCCAAGATATGGGCTCCTAAAAACTGGATTCCTGCAGGCTATGGCGGCCCCAGGAAAAGGGAACGTCCTGACCTTGAAATCAATAACAAAAGTAAACACTCAGGAGGCGTTAAGTGAGTGAAGATAAGAAGTATTTGAGCCATTTAGAAAGGGTTCTCAAAGAGGGGCATTTTGCTGTTACCTGTGAGATCGGGCCACCTAAGAGTGCTGATCCGGAAGTAGTGCGTAAAAAGGCCCGAATTATTCGTGGCTTTGTAGATGCGGCCAATATTACTGACTGTCAGACGGCTATCGTGCGCATGTCTTCCATTGCTTCTGGGGTGTTGGTACGCGAAGAAGGCGTTGAACCTGTTATCCAGATGACCTGTAGGGACCGTAATCGTATTGGCATTCAGGCAGACCTTCTCGGAGCAGCCGCCCTTGGTATGCGAAATCTCCTCTGTCTTACTGGGGACCACCCCAAGTTTGGCAATCACCCTGAGGCCAAAGGGGTTTTTGACCTAGACTCTATCCAGCTGCTTGACATGGTCCGCCGCATGAGAGACGAAAAGAAATTTCAGTGCGGCGAGGAAATAAAAGGCAAGGCCCCTGAGTTTTTCCTGGGAGCAGCGGAAAATCCCTTTGCAGATCCTTTTGAATTCAGAGTGCACCGTATGGCCAAAAAGATGGCTGCCGGGGCTCAGTTTATTCAAACCCAGATAATTTATAACCTTGAACGCTTTCGCAAGTTTATGGAAATGGCAAGAGACCTCGGCCTTACAGAAAAGCTTTTTATCCTGGCTGGAGTAACCCCTCCCAAGTCCTTTGGTATGGCGCGTTATATGAAATACTTTGTGCCAGGGCTTGATGTGCCTGATGAAATTCTTACTCGCTTGAAAGACGCCAAGGACAAAAAAGAAGAAGGTATAAATATTGCCGTAGAAATCATAGAACAAGTCCGCGAAATTCCTGGCGTGGCCGGTGTTCATATCATGGCCATTGAGTGGGAAGAGGCTGTCCCTGAGATTGTAAAAAGGGCTGGGCTTGAAAAGAGACCACTGGCTGAGGAAGTAAAACCAGTAGTAAAAGAAGAACGAGTTCCTGAAGTAGTGATTACCGAAGAAAAACCCGAAGTAGTTCCTGAACCTGAAGCTCCCCCTAAAGTGGAAGTGCCAGTTGAGGCCCTAAAAAACGTCTTTTCTTCTTTGCGTTCAAGCATGGAGGCCCTGCGGGACGGAATAAATATGCTTCATGAGGGTCTGGCAAACCTTGAGAAGACTCTCCTTGGAGGAGAAGTTCCACCTCCGCCTCCTTCAGAAGAAAAAAGACCCCCTGTTGAGGAAGTTCCCAGGGAGCCTAAGCCTGAAGCCCCTGCTATCCCCAAAGAAGAGGAAGAAAAGGCCAAGCAGGTGGCAGATCTTCTTTCTGCGGCTAAAGCAGCCCAAGAATCAGGAGATTACGAAAAGGCCCTTAATCTCTATGAACAAGTGCTTTCCCTTGAACCAGAAAATGAACTGGCTAAAAACGCCATAGAAGCACTCAAAAAAGAACAAAAAATAGCAGAGTTACTTAAAATAGCTAAAGAAAAACTTGAGGCTAAAGAGCTCGATGAGGCGGAAAAGCTTTTCAAAGAAGTCCTTGAAATTTCGCCTGAGCAAGAAGAGGGAAGGGCAGGTTTAGCTAGAGTTGAAGAGCTTAAAGCCGAAGAAAAACCGCCTGTTGTTGAAGAAAAGCCTGAAGAGAAGCCCGAGGTTAAGGCCGAGACACCTGAAGTTTCTGAAATACTTGTCTTTTCAGACCTTTCCAGTGATTACCGTGATGTTTCAGAGCGGGCAGCGGGAATTCCTGAAGATGTTTATAAAGAGCCGGGTTCAGCCTGGATAAAAGAAGTGACTATTGGCGAGGGAGATAAAAAGATTACCTTTGGTGGCACCAATGTATTGCCTTTCCATCTTTTTGAGGGAGAGATGAAAAATCCTCCACGGGTGGCCATGGAGGTCCTTGATGTCAAGCCTGAGGATTGGCCTGAAGCCATAGCCAAGTACTTTGAAGACGTATTTGATGACCCGGGAGAATGGGCCAAAAAGTGCGTGGAGGTTTACGGGGCCGAGGCTATAAATATCTATCTGGTAGGTACAGACCCGAATTTCTTGAACCTTGGGCCTGACCATGCGGCCAAAGTGGTAGAAAAAGTAGCCAAGGCCGTAGATGTGCCCCTTGTTATCTGGGGGTCTGGTTCTCCTGAAAAAGACGTAGATGTCATAAGAGAAGTAGCCAATGTGCTTGGGGCTAAAAACGTTATGGTGGGGCCAGTGGTGGACACCAACCACCGGGCCCTTGGGGCTACAGCCATGGGTTATGGTTACGCGCTCATTGCCTCAAGCCCTATAGACGTAAACCTGGCTAAACAGCTTAATATCTTACTTGAAAACGTAGGTGTGCCCCTTGACCGCATCGGTATGGACCCATCAGTTGGGGCTGTTGGTTACGGGCTTGAATATACTTATTCGGTGATGGAGCGTATAAGGCTTGCCGCCCTTTACGCCGGGGATGATAAGCTCCAGGTGCCTTTTGTCATAAACGTGGGGCGTGAAGTATGGAAGACAAAAGAAGCCGGGCTCCCCTCTGACGAAATGCTTGGAGAACAAGAAATAAGGGGCATTGCCCTTGAGGCCATTACGGCTATTTCCCTTCTTATGGCTGGGGGAGATTTTCTTGTAATGCGGCATCCCAAGGCCATAGAAGTTACCCATAAGATAATTAAGGGCCTTATGGCTCAAGAATAAATTTAGAAGGAGGGCTTGATGTCTAAGATTATTGCTACCGCGGCTATAAGAGGCGCTCATAAGATTGTAGATGAAGCCTTTGCCAAATATGAAGAAGCGGTAAAAAAGTTTGGGAAAGACCAGGAGGTTGCTTTTCCCAATACTGCCTATTATCTGCCCATCATCTACGCCATGCTTGGTTATCCGGTTAAAAAGCTAGGAGATTGTCAGGAAGTGCTTGAAGAGGCCAAAAGGCTTCTTCCGCCAGTACCATCTGAACATATGTGGCTGCCTTACCTTGGGCCAGCCCTTGACGCTGGCATGGCCACGTTTTTTGCCGAAGAAGTAATTGAGGCAATCCGTTATCTTGAAGACCCTAACTTTTACACCAAGACTGAAGAGCCCCTTGAGGATAATATCTGGCTCGGGGCGGCTGACGACGTAATCTTCCGTAAAAGAGGAGTTGAATTCGTTGACGGAACAGCCCCTGGTTTTGCAGCCTGTCTGGGGGCACCACCTGAAAAAGAAATCGCCCAAAAGATTGCCCAGGAACTCCTGGAAAAGAATCTATACGTCTTCATGCACTCTGACACAGGCGGTGTGCGCATGGCTGAGCAGCTAAAAGAACTGGGGGTGCAACTTGGCTGGCCAACGCGTCTTATCCCCTTTGGGCCATACACCAGCTCAGTGGTTTTTGCTATTGGTTTTGCCTGCCGGGTGGCTATGGCCTTTGGGGGTATTAAGCCTGGTGATTATATGGGTAATCTTCTTTATAACAAAGACCGTACTTTTGCTTTTGTATTAGCCTTTGGCCCGGTTTCTGATGAGTGGTATGCCAACGCCGCTGGCGCCATAAACTGGGGCTTTCCCACTATTTCCGACTGGGATATTCCAGAGATTAAGCCCTGGGGTATCTGCACTTATGAACACGTGGTTTCAAAGGTACCTTATGAAGAGATGGTTGACCGGGCCTTAGAGGTAAGGGGGCTTAAAGTTACGGCGGTGAAACTTGATATTCCTGTCGCTTACGCCCCGGCCTTTGAGGGAGAAAGGGTGCGTAAGGGAGACCTTTATCTTGAGTGCGGTGGTGGCCGCACCCCAGCGGTGGAACTCCTCATTGCCAAGTCCCTTGATGAAGTAGAAGACGGAAAGATTGAGGTTATCGGCCCAGAAATAAATGAAGTAGAAAAACTTGGCCTTGAAGGCCCGCCATATCGTTTGCCCTTTGCCGTGCTGGTGGAAGTAGCTGGAGCTAACATGCAGGAAGACTTTGAGGCCATTTTAGAGCGCCAGTTTCACCATCTTATTAACTATGCTCAGGGTATTATGCATGTAGGTCAGCGTAATATCATGTGGCTGCGTATTAGCAAGGCCGCTGTGGAAAAGGGCTTTCTCTTTCGTCATATCGGCGAAATCCTTTACGCCAAACTGCGTCAGGAATTTGGGGCCATTGTGGATAAATGCCAGGTTACCATCTATACCGAAGAAGATAAGGTAAAAGAAATCCTTGAACTGGCCAAAAAGGTTTATGCCCGCCGAGATGAAAAGATTGCGGGTATGACTGACGAAAGCGTTGATGTTTACTACTCCTGCACCCTTTGCCAGAGCTTTGCTCCAAGCCATGTGTGCGTGATCACCCCTGAAAGAATTGGTATGTGTGGGGCTTATAACTGGCTTGACGGTAAAGCCTGTTATGAAATTAACCCTACCGGGCCTAACCAGCCCATTGAAAAAGGCGAAGTCATAGATGAAAAACTCGGGCAATACACGGGTATTAACGAATATGTGAAGCAGGCCTCTCGTGGCAAAGTGGAAAGAGTAAGCCTTTATAGTATCATGGTTGATCCTATGACAGCTTGTGGTTGCTTTGAATGTATCGCCGCTATGCTTCCCACCTGTAATGGTATCATGATAGTTAACCGCGATTATCTGGGCCTTACACCCACAGGCATGAAGTTTACCACCATGGCTGGTATGGTGGGTGGCGGCCAGGTAACCCCTGGTTTTATGGGGGTTTCCAAGCACTATATCACTTCTCGGAAGTTTCTTATCGCTGAAGGTGGCCTTAAACGGGTGGTGTGGATGCCCAAAAGCCTTAAAGAGGAGCTCAAAGAAAAGCTTAAAGCTAGGGCTGAAGAACTGGGTATCCCTGACTTAATAGATAAGATTGCCGATGAAACCGTGGCTAATACAGAAGAAGAAGTGGCGGCCTGGATTGAAAAGGTAGGCCACCCAGTTAAAGAACTTCCGCCACTGATGTAAGAAAAAATTATAAAAGGGGTTAAAAATGGGTCTTACGGGTATTCAAATCCTCGGAATGCTCCCTAAGAAGAACTGTAAGGAGTGTGGTTTTCCTACCTGCCTTGCCTTTGCCATGAAAGTAGCGGCAGGTCAGGCTGATATTGCTGCCTGTCCTTATGTCTCTGAAGAGGTAAAAGAAAAGATAGCAGAAGCCTCGGCTCCTCCCATCAGGACGGTAAAGCTTGGAAGCGGTGATCATACCCTAGCCATAGGTGGCGAGACCGTTCTCTTTCGTCATGAAAAACGCTTTGAGCATCCGCCTGGCATAGGCATTTTGTTAAGCACAGACATGGCTCAAGATGAAATAGAAGAGCGACTTGCCAGGTTCAAAAAACTTCGCTGGGAGAGGGTAGGGGTCAAACTCAAACCTGAAGTGGTGGCTATTGAAGACAGCCATGGCGAAGCCGGGAAAATGGCAGAAGTAGTCAAAATAGTTCGTGAAAAAGCACCAGAAGCAGTTTTTGTGCTTATGAGTGAGAAAAAAGATGTTCTGGCCGCAGGCGCTAAGGAATGCGGCGAACACAAGGCCCTTCTTTACGGTGTGACCCTGGATAACCTGAAAGAAATGGCAGAACTTGCTAAAGAGACCAAATTCCCCTTAGGGGTTAAGGCCGATTCTTTAGGAGAGGCCGCTCGCATAGCCGAAGAGCTCATGAAAGAAGGTATAAAAGACATTGTGCTGGACACCGGCCCACGAGGAATCCGTGAGCTTTATGAAGACCAGGTTATCATGCGTCGGGCGGCTATTAAGAAGCGCTTTAAGCCTTTTGGCTTTCCTAGCATTACTTTTCCCTTTCGTTTTACAGATAACATCGTAACCGAGTATATGATTGCCTCAGTGCTGGTAGCCAAGTACGCGGGAATGATTATCCTTTCCGACTTCCGGGCTGACCTTCTCTTCCCGCTCATGGTAGAAAGAATGAATATATTTACTGATCCGCAGCGGCCGCTGGTGGTGGAAGAAGGCATTTATCCACTCAATGGGCCAGACGAAAACTCTCCTGTTATTGTTACCTGTAACTTTGCCCTTACTTACTTTATCGTCTCTGGTGAAGTGGAAGGGAGCCGCGTGCCCACCTGGCTCCTTATTAAAGATACGGAAGGCCTTTCAGTGCTCACCGCCTGGGCAGCTGGTAAGTTTGGAGCAGATACTATTGCCGAGTTCGTCAAAAAATGCGGCATTGCTGACAAGGTTAAACATCGTAAGCTTATTATCCCGGGGTATCTGGCAGGAATTAAAGGCGAGCTTGAAGAAGAGCTCCCTGACTGGGAAATCGTGATTGGCCCGCGGGAAGCAAGTGGGCTTCCTTCTTTTTTAAAGGAGTGGAAGGCCGCCTGAGTTTATGGCTAACAATAACAAATGGACCCAAAAATTAAGAAAACTGCTCAATGAGTTTTGTGAGAAAAACAAGGTTGAAGAGGTAGAAGTTTATTTGTTTGGTTCAAGGGCCTGGGGAAAGCCAATGAGGGCTTCAGATTTTGACCTAGTTATAAAAGGGCCGAGTTATATTATTTCTGAGCTCAGGGAGTTCCTTGAGGAGAGCACCTTTCCCTACGAAGTTGATGTGGTCTGGTGGGAAGAACTCTCAGATGAGTTACGGAAGAAGATACTTACCCAGGGAGAAAAGTGGATTTAAAAAACCGTCTTAATACAGCTTATAAGGCCCTTGGGACTTTATCTGAACTACTGGATAAAAAAGTTGATATAACTAACGAACTCTATGTGGTTTTTAGAGATGCTTCTATTCAGAGGTTTGAATACACTTTTGAGGTAGTCTGGAAGGTGCTTAAAGGATTTCTCTGGAAAATTGAGAAGCTGGAATGTTATTCACCCAAAAGTTGTTTTCGCACGGCTGGCAAAGTGGATATTCTTTCCCCGGAAGAAACTGAGATGGCTTTAAAAGTAGATGCACGGAATGCTACGTCGCATACTTATCGTGAAGAAGTAGCCAGGATTATTTATCGCGATTTACCTAAATATACTGAACTTATGGAAAATATTTTGAAACGTGTAGAAGAAAAACTTGAAAAGGAGGAGGTTTAAATATGAGTCAGACGGTGGTTTGTATTGCAGAGTCCATCAACATTATGGGAAAACGCACTGGCCAGGCCATGCGAGAGCGAAATCCTGGCCCTATCCAGGAAATGGCCAAAGAAGAAA
>NZ_LSFI01000043.1 GCF_001642325.1 Thermodesulfatator autotrophicus
AACCACCTCCCACAATCTGTCAATACCCCCCTTACTAAAAAATTTTTTTAGGCTAAAATGGCCTCATGATTAAAGGATTTAGAGGAACAAGCCTGGTTGACTATCCTGGCAAAATCTCTGCCGTAATATTTTTTGGTGGATGTAATTTTCGCTGTCCCTTTTGTTACAATGTAGATCTAGTTTTGCCTGAAAGGCTAAAAGATATCCCGGAAATAGGCATTGATGAAGTTTTAGCAGAAATACAGAAAAGAAAGGGCTTTATCTCAGGGGTAGTTATAACTGGTGGAGAGCCCACTCTTCATCCAAGGCTTCTCAGGTCTCTAATGGAAAGAATTAAAGCTGAAGTCTCTTTGCCTATTAAGCTTGACACCAATGGCTCTAAGCCAGAAGTGATAAAATCTCTTCTGAAAGAAAATCTGGTTAATTTTATTGCTATTGATTTCAAGGCCGCCCCTGAGCGATACCCGGAGCTACGCGGAAATTTTGCCCAAATAGAAGAAACCCTTTCTGTAATAGCTGGGCATGTCCCTTTTGAAATCAGAATAACCGCGGTACCTTACTTTATTTCTCATAATGAGCTTGAAAAACTGGCTCCTTTTATGGAAGGAGCAGAAAGGGTGGCCATTCAGCGTTTTATGAACGAATATGAAAAATTGAATCCCGAAATAGATTTAGGGGCTTATAGCCCAGAAGAACTTAAAAGTCTTAAAGTTTTTCTGGAGGGAAAAGTTAATGTACCGGTGGTTTTGCGAAATGTCTAAAAAGCTAGTTTTAGCTTTTGTTTTATTGGGGTTGCTTTATGGCTGTGCTACGGCTCCGGTAACAGGCCGCAAACAGCTTATCCTTATAGACCCGAAAACAGAAGTACGACTCGGGCTTAAGGCCTATGAAGAGATTCTTAAAAAAGAAAAATTATGTAATGATCCAGTTATAAGTACCCTGGTTCAAAGAGTGGGAATGAGAATCGCCAGGGCCTCAGGTAAACACTACGACTGGGAATTTAAAGTTATTGACAAGCCAGACACTATAAACGCCTTTTGTCTTCCTGGCGGAAAGGTTTTTGTCTATACTGGCATATTGCCTGTAGCCGAAAACGAAGCCGGATTAGCCACCGTTCTTGCCCATGAAATTGCCCATGCCATTGCCCGTCACGGGGCCGAGCGTATGAGTATTGCTATGGTTGCTGCTTTTGGAGAAACATTAGCAGCTCATCTTTTTGATTTTAAAAATCCCCGCACCCGAGAGCTTTTTTTAGCTGCTTATGGCCTGGGAACCACCATCGGCGTAATACTTCCGTATAGCCGCAAACAGGAATACGAGGCAGACACCATCGGTCTTTATCTTATGGCTAAGGCTGGCTATGACCCTCGCGAGGCGGTAAGGTTCTGGGAAAGGATGCGTAAAGTTGCTGCTGGCCGCAAAAAGATTCCGGAATTCCTTTCAACCCACCCGGCTGATGAAAGACGCATTGAAGCTATTAAAAATTATCTACCAAAAGTTTTACCTATCTACGAAAAAGCTAATCCCAAATACGGCTTAGGAGAAAAGATCCCCGAACCTCATTGCCGATAACTTCTTTTCAAGTTAAAGTTCTGGAAAAATAAGCCGAAGTGTGAAAAATGTTTGAAAATTTAAGCGATCGTCTGGAATCAACTTTTAAAAAGCTACGCGGGCGTGGAAAACTTACCCCTTCTGACGTAGAGAAGGGCTTACGTGAAGTGCGTCTGGCCTTACTTGAAGCTGATGTCAACTTCCGCGTAGTAAAAGACTTTATAAACCGCGTTAAAGAACGAGCCCTTGGTGCAGAAGTTCTGGAAAGTCTTACCCCTGCACAGCAACTTATAAAAATAGTCCATGAAGAACTAATTCATACTTTAGGCGAAACCGCTGTTCCTTTAAATCTTTCCGGGCCAAAGCCCATACCGATTCTTCTAGTAGGGTTGCAGGGTTCTGGTAAAACTACCACTGCCGCCAAACTGGCCAGGTTCCTCAAAAAGAAAAATTTAAAGCCTTTTCTTGTACCAGCTGACGTTTATCGTCCGGCGGCTATTGACCAACTAAAAACCCTGGCCAGGCAGGTCGGAGTAGCCTGTTTTGATACGCAGCCTGACCAGAAGCCTGTGGATATTGTCAAGCATGCCATGGCCGAAGCCAAGGCCAAGGGTTACGACGTAGTTATTATTGACACGGCAGGCCGCCTTCATATTGACGAGGAAATGATGAACGAAGTGGAAGAAATCAAAAAGGCCGTTGAACCTCGCGATGTGCTTCTGGTGGCAGATGCAATGACTGGTCAGGACGCGGTAAATATTGCCAAAAGCTTTCACGAAAAAGTAGGCTTAACCGGCGTGGTGCTTACCAAAGTAGAAGGTGACGCCCGCGGAGGTGCGGCTCTTTCTATTCGGGCGGTAACAGGTTGCCCTATAAAGTTTTTGGGTGTAGGGGAAAAGCTTGACGCCCTTGAAGTATTTCATCCTGACCGCATGGCCTCTCGCATCCTGGGCATGGGAGATGTACTATCCCTAATTGAAAAGGCCCAGGAAGCCTTTGACATAAAAAAAGCTAAAGAACTTGAAAAAAAGCTTAAAAGAGATGCCTTTACCCTTGAAGATCTGCGTGACCAGATTCGTCAAATGAAACGCCTGGGCTCTCTTGAAAGTATCATCAAACTTATACCTGGCATTGGCAACAAACTAAAAGATATGCCCTTTGACGAAAAAGAATTGGTGCGCATGGAAGCCATTTTAAACTCCATGACTCCACAAGAGCGCCGATACCCTAAAATTTTAAACGCCAGCCGTAAGCGTAGAATTGCCAAAGGTAGTGGCACCACAGTACAAGACGTAAACCGCTTGCTCAAAAGCTACGAAGAGATGAGAAAACTTTTTAAACAGATGCGTAAAAAAGGTGGGCTTCAGGCCCTTGCCCGAAATCTATTTGGCATGTAAATATGTTAAGTTCAGTTTAACAAGGAGGTGAAAGAAGGTGGCTATAAGGATTCGCTTAATGCGCAAAGGGCGTCGTAATCGACCTTTTTATCGGGTAGTAGCGGCAGAGGCTTCTGCTCCTCGAGATGGTAAGTTTTTAGAAGTTTTAGGTTACTACGACCCTCTAAAAGAGCCTTACGAATTTAAAGTTGACCCTGAAAAAGTCAAAAAATGGCTTGACCGTGGGGCCAAACCTACAGAAACGGTGCGTTCCCTTTTAAAGCGCAGTGGAATTTTAAATTAAAGGGTGGCGTATCTGTTGATAAAGACCTATATTTCTGCTGAGGAAAGTTCAAGAGGAGGTTAATTATGGGAAAGCTCAAAGAGTTAATCGAAAACATTGCCAAAGCGTTAGTGGACAATCCCGACGCAGTCCAGGTGAAAGAAATTGAAGGGGAGCAGACTTTAGTTATTGAACTTAAAGTGGCCAAGGAAGACCTTGGCAAGGTCATCGGGAAACAGGGGCGTACTGCCCGGGCTATGCGCACTATCTTAAGTGCCGCCTCAACCAAGCTCCGCAAACGTGCGGTCTTAGAAATTATTGAATAATCTTGGCTGGTAAAGACCGCAAAATTCCCATCGGGAAGGTTGCGCGAGCACACGGAATGAAGGGGGAGGTAAAGGTCCTCCCCTATCCCCTTTTAAATTTTGAAATCATTACGCAAATTTCGCGTTTTTATCGTCGTCTTGCCCCAAATGAGTTTGGCCTGCTTGAGCCAGAAGGTATTCGTCAGGCTCCGGGAGAAGGATTTTTAATCAAATTTAAAGGCATAGACGATAGAAATGCTGCCGAAAGCCTTCACGATGAAGAGCTTTTCGTAAATATAGAAGACCTCCCTCCCAAAGAAGAAGACGAATTCTATGTGTTTGAACTAGTTGGCTTAAAGGTTGTTTTGCCAGATGGTAAAGAGCTTGGTGAAGTAGTTGGTCTTATGCCGGTTGGCCCTTACGAACTCCTGGAAATAAAAGTAGCCCCTCGCAAGACTATCTATCTTCCCATGATTGAAGACATTATTTCTGAAATTGACCTGGAAAAAGGCGTAATCCACGTCACTCTCACTCCAGATTTACTGGAAAGCCAGGGAGTAGAGGTATAACGTTTCTTTGATCTGGCTTATGTAATAGACAGCAATTATCTCTATTCATCTGTAAAGTAATCTAGATCCAATTTTTAATCTCATATTTCGCTACAGTTGAAACACCCACATCATTATCTACCATATATTGAGCAAGTTGTTCTCCATCTATAAGAATTACTTTCGTATCAATCTTAGCTACATATTCAATAGCTTCTTTAGAAAAAGAAGAAGTAGTTATAAAAACACCTTTTTTAGCTCTCTGCGCTTGCAAAGCGCCTACAAACTTTTGGATCTCTGGACGGCCAACAGTATTATCCCATCTTTTAGCTTGAATATAGATAACATCTAGACCAAGTTTATCTTCTTTTATAATACCGTCTATCCCTTCATCTCTAGTTTTACCTATTGCCTGCCCAGCATCTTTTCTACTGCCTCCATAGCCCATTCTGACAAGTAAATCAACGACTATCTTTTCAAATAAACTCGGTGGACATTTTTTAATTTGTTGTAATAGTTCTTTTGCTAGATTTTCTCGTAAATTTTCATAAGCATCTTCAAGAACCTCTTCGGGAGTTTTTTCTCCAGAACCAGAAATTGTTTTTCCAGAGCTATTTTTCCTTCTACGTTGTCTAAAATCTCTAAATTCTTTAAATTGTTCTAGAAATTTTGTATCTATTTTTTCAGGCTTTTGCTTCAAAACTTCTAATCCTCTTTGAGTTATCTTAAAATATCCTCTTCGTGTTTTTTCAATCAAGCCAGCTTGTTTTAGGTAGGTTCGAGCCCAAGCTACACGATTATTAAAGATCGGCTGTTGGGTAGTAGGGAATAATTGTTTTAATTCATCCTCCGTCAAATTAAACCTGGTGGCCAGATAATCTACCGCTTCTCTAAGAGAATGTTCTTTTTGGTCACTAAGAAATTCCAATAAAGGGAACATGCAACTTTGGTAGTCTGGTATTGCCATCCGATATCTCCTTATTCATAAAATTTTCAATTATATTTTCGGAACTCTACTTCAAACCTACAATGCAAAACTTAGCTATAAACTCCACGACATTCTAAAAACAAGTTTTTGGGAAACCAAATTATTTGATGACTTTGCTTACAGTGAGAGAAAAATTAACTCTAATTGTTGATTATAGGATAAAATAAACTGCAATAAAACAAAAAAGGCGGGCTGGGCCCGCCTTTTAAAAACAAGGTGCAATTTTTCAAACTACTTTTTGCCCATCAACTCTTCTCTTCCCTTAATCAGTTCGTCAATCACGGAAGGATCAGCAAGGGTTGAGGTATCACCAAGATCCTCGTACTGCCCGGCAACGATTTTACGCAAAATTCGGCGCATAATCTTTCCACTACGGGTTTTGGGAAGGCCGGAAACGAACTGAATGTAATCAGGCGTAGCAATGGGCCCAATGACTTTGCGCATGTGCTGCTTGAGTTCCTGACGGAGTTCTTCAGAGGGCTCATATCCTTCTTTGAGAATTACAAAGGCATAGATAGCCTCACCTTTAATTTCGTGCGGATAACCAATAACAGCGGCTTCGGCCACTGCCGGGTGAGCCACCAGGGCTGACTCAAGCTCCATGGTTCCAAGACGGTGACCAGAAACATTGATAACGTCGTCAAGACGGCCCATAATCCAAAAGTAGCCGTCTTCGTCGCGGCGGGCACCGTCACCAGTGTAGTAATAGCCTGGGAAACGGCTGAAATAAACATCTTTGAAGCGTTTTGGGTCACCCCATACGCCACGAAGCATACCGGGCCAGGCACGCTTCATGCAAAGGTGGCCTCCCTCGTTTACATCAGCAGGGGTGCCGTCGTCTTTGAGAATAATGGGCTCAACTCCAGGCAAAGGTAAAGTAGCTGAACCTGGCTTTTGGGGAATAGCATAAGGTAGCGGAGAAATAAGAAAGCCACCAGTCTCTGTCTGCCACCAGGTATCAACAATAGGGCAACGTCTGCGGCCCACGTGTTCATAATACCACCACCAGGCTTCAGGGTTAATGGGCTCACCAACAGACCCTAGGATTCTTAAGCTTGATAAGTCATATTTATGAGGCCATTCATCACCTGCCCGCATCAAAGCCCTGATAACCGTAGGAGCAGTATAAAACAGGTTTACTTTGAACTTCTGGCAGAGCTCCCAGAAGCGCCCGGGATGGGGATAGGTGGGCACACCTTCATACATAATTTGAGTGGCCCCCAGGCTCAAAGGCCCGTAAACAATGTAAGAATGGCCGGTAATCCAGCCAATGTCTGCGGTGCACCAGAAAATATCTTCAGGCTTCAAATCAAAGACCCACTGGAGGGTATGAGCCACGTAAACAAGATAGCCACCAGTGGTGTGAAAGACCCCTTTGGGCTTTCCGGTGGAACCAGAGGTATAAAGAATAAAGAGGACGTCTTCGGCGTCCATTTCTTCACACTCACACCAGTCAGAAATATCTTCAGCGTTTATGGCTTCGTGATACCAGATATCGCGGCCTTCCACCCAGTTAATGTCAAGACCAAGCCTCTTTACCACGATGCACTTTTCAACTGTGGGGCAATCTTTAAGGGCTTCATCGGCGTTCTTTTTGGACTGAATCTTGCGGCCAGAACGCCAGTAGCCATCAGCGGTAATAAGGAGCTTGGCCTCGCAATCCTGAATACGGGTTTTCAAGCTTTCAGCTGAAAAGCCGCCAAAAACCACTGAGTGGATAGCGCCAATACGAGCACAGGCCAGCATCACAATGGGAAGCTCTGGAATCATGGGAAGATAAATGGAAACGCGGTCGCCCTTTTTTATGCCGAGTTTTTTGAGGACATTGGCAAAACGGCAGACCTCGCGGTGAAGCATTTCATAGGTATAAACTTTTACTTCTTCGTCGGGTTCTCCCTGCCAGATAATGGCAGCCTTATTGCGGGTTTCATCGGTAAGGTGGCGGTCAACGCAGTTATAGCAGGCATTTAGTTTGCCACCTTCAAACCAGCGAATCTCTGGCTTATGGAAGTCCCAATAACAGGTGCGGTCCCAAAGTTTGAACCAGGTGATAAGCTCTTTAGCCCGTTCACTCCAGAAGCCGTCAGGGTCGCTCAAAGAGTAACGATAGATTTCTTCGTAATCAAATTTGCTGCTAATATAAGCCTCATCCCGCCCCTCCTGCGGAGGATAAACAATGCGTTCCTCCTTTAAGACACTTTCAATCTTGGTCGGATCTGCCATATAAGCCCTCCTTCAATCTTTTGTAAAGTTGATAAATTTGTTAGCAAATTTTGTTGAACATGTGAACCCACTCTTTTTCAAAAACTTTTAGTCTAAAGGCTCTATAATTCAAGAAAATTGAAAATCACGATAACTAAATCTTAATTTCAGAATGAAATAAAACAACTATATATTTTGTTTGAGTTGGTAGGTCCGTTTAGACAGGCAGGGCAATAAGGCCCCCGAGGTAAACCCCAGGAGCCTTTTGGTTTACATACCTTTTCTGGCTTCTTCAATGGTCTTATCAATTTTGGCCTGTAGTTCTTCCGGAAGGCCTTCAATTCTTACATTCAAAAACCCACGGACAACCAAACTGGTGGCTTCTTCTTCGTCAAGGCCGCGGGCCATAAGGTATTCAATTTCTTCACGGGCGATTTTACCAACAGCCGCTTCGTGGGACATATCCACATTGGCCACGTGGGCTTCAAGCTCAGGAATAGCCAGGATATAGCCTTTATCTGTTAGCATAAGCCCCTGGCATTCAAGGTGAGCTTTAATTTCCTGGGCTTTGCCGATGAGATGGCCACGGGCAATGACCTCACCCCCGTAGCAAACCGTGCGCGAAATTATCTCGGCCCGGGTTTCAGGAGCTTCCAGAACAACCCTTGAACCAAGATCAAGATGAGCCCCTTCAGGAGCAGCAATAATAGAAGTAAATTGGCCTACAGCCCCTTTGCCTTTCAGACGACAGGTGGGATAAGATTGCACTGAGCCCACCTTGTCAAGAGAAATGTAATTAGAAATCATGACCCCGCCTTCTTCTACCCAAATACCAGTTCGCGGGCGCACGTGGACATTTTCTCCCCACTCGTGAATCATGGTGTAACTGAACCTGGCATTTTTCTTTACGTAAAACTCAGAAACTCCAATGTGAAGGCCAGAAGTGACATGAGGGTTAGTAGTGCAGCCTGTAATAATATGAAGCTCAGCCCCTTCTTCCACAATAACGATATTATGTACACGCTGGGCTACTTTGTCAGTACGAATATAGAGACAGGTTTGCAGAGGATAGATGACCTTTTCACCTGGCATTACACGTATAAAGTAGCCGTTATCCAGGTCTTCGGCAGTTATTTTAGTGAATTCGTCTTTATCAGGAGGAACTGCCTTCCAGAAGTAATTTTCACGCAGCCAGTCATACTTCTTCAAGGCCTCAGTAATAGGGAGAAGCTCTATACCTTTAGGCACACAACTACAAGAAACCACTCCACAATCAGCCTGCACAAAGAGACCCAATTTATCTTCTGCTTTTATATCAATCCCTACTTCTCTTAGACGTTCAATCTCTTCAGGAGAAAGCTCATCAAGCGACTTTGGTGGTGTTACCTTTTTTGCTGGTATAAACTCTTCTAAGTTTAAACGTTCAACTGGGTTTCCATTCTTTTCAGACATTTTAAACACTCCTCATAACCGTGTTTTTGTATTCCTTCAAAAATTTCCTGAGGGTTACCCTGACAATAAATTTTACCGTCAAGCATAACGTAGCCCCGATCAGCCGGGACGTATTGGAGAATAAAACCTGTATGGGTAATAATTAAGCCGCTTTTTTTGCGTGGACGGTGTGTTTCTTTTTCCAGCAAACGCCTGATCATGCGGCCGATAACTTCAATATTTTCCACATCAACTCCAGATTCAGGCTCGTCAATTAAGGCTAAATCTGGATTTTGAATTAAAAGCTGAAGAAGCTCACTCTTTTTAAGTTCTCCACCTGAAAAACCAAGATTTACTTCTCGGTCTAAAAACTTTTCAAAACCAAACTCCTGTGCCAGCTCCTGGATACGATACCCGTTCTCTTTAGCACAGAGTTCAAGGAGTTCTCGCAGTTTTACCCCTTTTATACTGGGTGGTCGCTGAAACATAATACCTATTCCTCGCCTGGCCCGCTCATAAGGAGGAAGATTGGTCACATCTTCACCCTTAAAAATTATTTTTCCATGACGCACCTGATATTGAGGAAAGCCCATAATAGTCATCAATAAAGAAGTTTTACCAGAACCATTGCGGCCAAAAAGAATGTGCGTCTCCCCTACCGGGATGGTCAAGCTCACCCCTTTGAGAACTTCCCTACCTTCTACTTCTACCCAAAGGTCTTTCACTTCAAGCATTGGTTTTTGCGCCATAACTTACCACCTTATAAGATTTCTTAAATTCCTATCTTTTTAGTATAGTAATAATTTTAACCCTTTACCGCAAGTAGTAAATGCATAAATATGAAGTAAATCAAGTAAAAAAATTTTAGGGGGGTCTTATTCGCTGGTCATTCTGGCTTGAAATTAACCTTTCAGCCCTTAGAGCTAATATTAGGAAGCTTAAAAGCCTCACCAAGCCAGAGGTTAATTTTCTTCCAGTAATTAAAAGTGAGGCCTACGGACATGGGCTTTTACCTGTGGCGAGAACTCTCGCTTCAGAGGGCATTTATGGATTTGGCCTCTCTGACCTGGAAGAAGCTTTACGTTTGAGAGAAGCTGGCCTTGCCCTTCCTATAATTTTATTAAGTGGTTTTGAAACCCCGTGGCTTCAAGAAATAGCCAGATTAAAAATCATACCAACAGTGGTGGATTTATATCAGTTAGGACTTTTAGCGGCTTTTTCTCGTAAAACCAGCAAGGTCTTTCCTTTTCATTTGAAAATAGATACAGGCATGGGCCGATTCGGCCTATTACCAGAAGAATTAGAAAAGGCTCTTTATATTATTCAGGAAAATCCTCAGTTACGTCTAGAAGGAGTTATGTCTCACCTGGCCTGTGGAGAAAAACCATATAAAGAAATTACCATTGAGCAAAAAAAGACCTTTGCTGAATGTATTGAGAAAATAAAAAAAATCAGGGTTAAGCCGCGTTTCTTTCACCTGGCAAACTCAGCAGCTTTAATGCTTGACAAAGCCACTCACTACAACTTGGTTCGTCCAGGAATTGCCCTTTACGGGGCTTATCCCTTTGAACCACAAACCTCTCCTGTAAAACTAGAGCCCGTAATGACGGCCAAGGCCCGAATTTTAAGTGTAAAAAAAGTTAAGGCTGGTCAGGGTATAGGCTACGGCCCTATTTTTAAAGCCTCCAAGGATATGAAAGTTGCTCTGGTGCCAGTTGGATACGCTGATGGATATTTGCGCAGTTTAAGTAATCAGGGTTTTGCCTGGGTAAAAGGGAAGAGAGTGCCTCTAGTAGGCGCTGTTTCCATGCGCGTTATAATGTTTGATGTTACTGGACTTGATATTTCTCCTGGCGATGAACTTATCTTGCTTGGTGGCGCCAAAAGAGAGGTTCCCCCTGAAGAACTGGCTTCTCGAGCAGGGACTATACCTTATGAGTTGTTTTGTCTTTTGGGAAAGGGTAGTTTTAGAATTTATCTTGATTAAGGATTAAGACATGTTTGGTATAGGCTTTCCTGAATTGGTGGTTATTTTTGTAGTAGCGTTAATAGTATTAGGTCCAGAACGCCTGCCAGAAGCTGCACGTTCGGTAGCCAGGGTTTTTTTTGAGTTTCGCAAAGCAGCCGACGAGTTAAAAAAGGAATTAGGAGCAGATGAAATTGAAGAAAGCAAGGCCGAAATAGAAAAAGTAAAAAGAGAACTCCTTGAAAAGGTTTACACTCCCCTGGAACCAGACCCTTTCAATACCTTAAATAAAAAAGAAAAAGGCGCAGAAAATCCTTCTTCTCCGAAACCTTTAGAAAAAGAACAATCAAAAGATGACTCAACGGGCTAAAATAACTTTTTTAACCCACTTTGAAGAGCTTAGACGCCGCTTGCTGTTTTTTTTGGGTTTTCTTTTTTTCGCCTGGATAATCCTTTTTACCCAGTTTCACCGTTTAACCCCCTTATTTTTATGGCCTTACGAAAAGGCTTTCCCTGACCAAAAGTTAGACTTGGTTTTTACTTCCTTGCCCGAAGCTATTATGGCCGCTTTAAAAAGCACTTTTTTTATGGCTTTAGCTCTCTCTATACCTTTTTTGGTTTTCCAGGCCTGGCGCTTTCTCTCTCCTGCCCTTTTCCCCCATGAAAAAAAGTTCTTTTCAAAAACACTTTTTTTGGGCACTATTTTTTGCTTAGCTTCTCTGGCTCTTACTTATTTTCTTATTTTTCCCTCATTTTTAAAAGTAATTTTGGGCCTGGGGTACACTAATTTTACCCCTCTTTTGAGAATCCAGAGTTATTTAGCCTTTTTAGGCAAGGGGCTCCTTTTTGCGGCCATACTTTCTCAAATACCTCTATTTACAGCCCTTCTGGTCAAAGTGGGAATTTTGCCCGCTTACGGAGGGAAAAGGCGCATTCTTTACCTTTTGGGTGTGGCTTATGCTTTGGCGCTTTTCCTCTCCCCAGGAGACATTGTAGCTCAAATTATTATTGCTTGCTGCTTTTATGTTCTTTTAGAAAGTGGATATCTTCTGTCCAGAATCTTCTAAGAAATAAATAGATAAAATCAAAACTATTTAAAATTCTGTTAAAGAAAGTAAATTTTTTGTAACAACAAAATATTAGGCCCTATTTTCACCGAAAAAAGGTTTTTTCGCTCCAAAACGATTTTTGACGATCAATAAAAATCAAACTAAGCTCCAACAGCAAAAAGAAAAAAGGAGGTTTTTATGAAAAAGGTTTTAGGAGGAATTTTGGGGCTTGTATTAGGGCTAGCTTTTTACAGTTACGCCGTTTGTGGAGAAAATGGCCCAGAAGTTATTACTTTTGAAGGCGGCAAAAAAGGAGCAGTAACTTTTAACCATTCAAAACACCAGAAAGATTATGGAATCAAATGTGGTGAGTGTCATCACGGCAAAGACCATAGCCCTTACAAAGAAGGTATGAAAATTCAGAAATGTGCCGATTGCCACAACAAGAATATGGAAAATAAAAAGTTAAATAGCGTGAAAAAGGCCATGCACAAAAACTGTAAAAGCTGTCATAAAGCAGTTAAAGATAAACACCCTAAAGCTCCTACCAAATGTAAAGAATGTCACGTAAAGAAATAAACTTTGAAAGGCGGATATCTTAAAGATATCCGCCTTTCTCAAGAGTTTCCCCAGAGGAGATGAAATATGGACCTCAAAAAATTTGGTAAGTGGTTAGCCTCTTTGAAAAACGAAGGAGTTGACACCATACCCCTTGAAGAACGGCGGTCCTTTCTAAAAATGGGCCTTAAAGTTACAGGAGTATTTGCTGGCGGAACGATTCTTTCGGTAGCATCTAAACTTGAAAAAGCGCAAGCCATCCCCCCTGCTTATGTGGGCACCTTTCCTTACAAACCTCACTACGCTATGGTTTTAATTACAGACCGCTGTGTGGATTGTGAACTTTGTATGGAAGCCTGTGTACGGACCAACCACGTTCCCCCTTATGGCTGGCGCACCCGCATCTTTGAAAGAAAGATTAAAGGGCCTGAAGGTTACGTACGACAATTTATGCCAGTTCTTTGTAACCAGTGCAACATTCCTCCTTGTGTTAGGGTTTGCCCAACTAAGGCCACGGTAAAAGATCCAAAAACAGGCATCGTAAAAATGATTCCTAAAAAGTGTATAGGTTGTAAAACCTGTATGACGGCTTGTCCTTACGATATGCGCTACTTTAATGAAGAGCGAAGAGCGGTTGATAAGTGTGATTTTTGTTGGGAATCAAGGCTTTCTAAAGGAGGAAAAATTACTGCTTGCGCTGAGGCTTGTCCAGCGGGAGTACGTATATTTGGAGACCTTGCCGACCCCAAGAGCAAAGTCTATCAAATAGTTTATGACCCGGCCCGAGTAATCTGGGTATTAAGGCCAGAAACAGGAGCAAAACCCAATGTTTTTTATACTATTGAGGGCTTAGGATAATTCTAGGAGGCTTATATGAATCGCTGGTTTTTATTGTTTATTCCTCTAATTCTGTTCTGTTTTTTGGCAAGTAAACCTCTTTGGGGACAGGAAGATGAAGAAGAATATCCCCAAGAGCCCATAATTTTTACTAAACCAGTAAAAGCTGTAATTTTTGACCATAAATTTCACGTGGAAGAAGCAGGGCTTAGCTGCGAAGATTGCCATGAAGATGTTTTTGAAATGGCTACTGGTACGGCCGAAGAGAACGAAGATTTCAACATGGAAGCCCTATATAATGGCAAATATTGTGGAGCCTGCCACGACGGAGAAAGTGCTTTTGCCTCTGACAAAAAATGCACCACCTGCCACATAGGAGTTTTAGGCTGGCAAAGGCTTAAACGGCAAGAAAGAAAAACCTCCCACTAGAAGAAGGGGAGAAAACTCCCCTTCTTTGACTTTACATTTCCTTCCTTTTTTGGTTCAATTTTTATTAAAAAAATTTTAAAATATATTCATGAACCAAAACATTTATCCAGAGTTTATAGCTGATTTATTAGACATTATTCAAGAAGGAATAATTATTACCGACAAAGACCTTCGTATAGTATATATAAACTACTTTGCTGAAAAACTTTTAAGAGTAAAAAGAGAAGAAGTTAAAAATATACCCTGTTATAAGGTATTAACTAAAATAATTGATAAAACAGTATGTGACTGCTTAAAAGAGAAAATTTCTTCTGGTAAAGAAGTAATGAAAGTTCCCGTTCATCTCCAAAACGTTGAAGAGGCTTTTATATATATTAGCTTTTTTTTATCTCCTTCTAAAGGATTTAATATTATATGTTTAAATAAAGGATTTCCTTTTAGTTTGTCAAACACTATTTTAAATAATCTTGCAGAAGCTCTTTTTGTAGTAAACAAAGATTTTAAAATTATTTACTTTAATAAAAAAGCGGAAAACTTAACAGACTTTAGCATAGAAGAAGTTCTAGGCAAATCATGCAAAGAAATTTTAAAGTCTAGTGTATGCAATAATTATTGCTTAATTAAGCAAAGCTGTGAGAAAAAAACTACCATAAAAAAATATGGAATCTTCTTAACTAAGAAAGATGGTACCCAGTTTCCAGCAGAAATTATAACTAGTCCGATATTTATAGGCCAAAAGTTACTTGGCGCCTTAGAAATATTTAGAGATATTACTTTTGATTTGCAAATGCAGTCTATTCTTGAAAGCATAGGAGATGGAGTTTTTTCCGTTGATAAGCACTTCATTATAACTTCATATAACCCCGCTCTAGAAAAAATAACGGGATATTCCTTAAAAGAGGCTTTAGGAAAACCCTGTTACGAAATCTTCAAAAGCAGTTTATGCCAAAGTGAATGTCCTGTTGTCCAAGTTATAAAAGAAAATAAAAGAATATTTAATAAACAAGCATATTTTATACATAAAACAGGTAGAAGAATCCCCGTTTCTATTACCGTTTCCCCTATTAAAGACCCTCTAGGGAGACTTATAGGAGCGGTTGAAACCGTAAGAGACTTAAGCGAAATCTGTATTTTACGAAAAGAACTTAACAAGTCTTATAAACTTTGTGACATTATATCTAAAAGTCCTTTGATTGACCGCATTTTCAAGGTCTTGCCTGATATTGCCGAAAGTGAAAGCACTGTACTTATCACCGGGGAATCAGGGACTGGCAAAGATATTTTTGCCAGGGCTATTCACGACCTATCCCCTCGTAAAAAAGGGCCTTTTGTAACTGTCAATTGCGCTGCCATTCCTGACACTCTCCTTGAAAGTGAACTGTTTGGTTACAAAGCTGGAGCTTTTACTGATGCCAAAAAGGATAAGCCTGGACGCTTTGCCCTGGCTAATGGCGGAACATTATTTTTGGATGAAATAGGTGAAATTCCTCTTCCTCTCCAGGCTAAACTTTTGAGAGCTATAGAAACGAAAGAATTTGAACCTTTGGGGGCTTCTAAACCAGAAAAGGTAGATGTACGCATAATTGCCGCTACTAATCAAGATTTAGAAATATTAGTTAAAGAAGGACGTTTTCGCCAAGATCTTTACTACCGCATTAATGTAGTCAGAATTCATCTCCCGCCCTTGAGAGAAAGACGAGAAGATATACCTCTTTTGGCCGAGCATTTCATTAAAAAATTTAGAGCCAGTAAAGGAAAAGAGATAATAGGTATTTCTGAAGACGCCTTAAAAATTTTGATGGACTATGATTTTCCAGGAAACGTAAGAGAACTAGAAAATATAATTGAATACTGTTTTATAGTGTGCAAGGAAGGTCTTATATACCCAGAACATCTCCCAGATTATCTAAAAAAAGATACCTTAATCATACCAGAAGAAAAAGCTTCTTTTTCTATTCCTAAGACTCTTCAAGAAATAGAGAAAGAAGCTATTCTCCAGGCCTTAAAACGAAATAAATGGCGCAAGATGGCCACCTGCCGAGAACTTGGCATTTCTAAAGATACCCTCCGCCGAAAACTTAAAAAATATGGTCTTCAGAATATGGGCGCAAAATAAGCCTATAAAAACTTCTGATTAAAATAATTTGCAAATTTATTTGAAATATTTATTGTCAAGAAAAGCTAAATATGGGTGCAAATTGCGCCCATATTTATTTGAACAGGCGCAAAATAAGCCATATTCACCCTGCCATAGCTAATTCAATCTTCCTTATACTTTAGTTCATTTTTCTTGAAAACTGTTGGTATTCAATAACTTGAATACTTTACTGTCAAGTTGGCATAACAAATGCATTACAAGAAAATGAAAATTAAATACTTACAAGAAAAGATAAAAGAGACTTTTTCAAAAATTTAAAACTTAATTGGCTATAAAAAAGCATAAACACTAATTTTGGCCATTAAACTCCTAAGGAGTGGAAAAATGAAAAATATTCAAGCAATTAAACCCCAGCTTTTAAAAAAGAAAAGTTTGGAACTCAATGAAGCTCAAGAAGGGTGGTGCTGGGCTGAAGGGATTTTGGGAGCTTTCTGTTTCCTTATGTTTTTGGCTTTAGGCCCCTTTGCCGCTATACCCGCCTTTTTTGCCACTTTTTCCATTCCCAAATGGATTGAAGAAAAACAAAAATAAGGAGGTAAGTTATGGCCGAAACCAAAATAGAAACACTTAAACCTTTTCAAGTTGACCTTTCCTTTGCTACTCCGAGAATTACACTTTTAACTTTTCTTTTTCTCTTCTTAACATTGATAGGAGTAGCTGCAGGTGTCTATGGATTAATAGTAGGACATCACCACATTTGTAATACCACCCGGGAAATTCCTTGGGGAATTTTAATCTCTGGTTACATCTATTTTGCCATCATGTCCACCGGGCTTTGTATCCTTTCGGTTCTAGGGCATCTTTTTGGCGGAACTTCACTTCTTCCCCTTTCAAACAGGTCGCTTTATCTCTCTATTTTTGCCATCCTAGCCGCTTTTCTAATCATTGGCTTGGAACTGGAGAATCCCTGGCGCATGTTCTGGATGGCCATAACTCCTAATCCCACTTCTAACATAATGTGGATGGGTGCTCTTTACGGTGCGTGTGTGGCCTTTATGCTACTAGAGTTTGTCTTAATTCTTTCAAAACGTTATGCCCTGGCTTTTGCTTTAGGATTATTAGGGGCTTTGACAGAAATAGCCGCCAATACCAACCTTGGAGCCGTCTTTGCCTTAATAGCAGCCAGACCTTTCTGGTATGGTGCCCAGTTACCAATTTATTTTATAACCTCTGCCCTTATGACTGGTGCTGCCGCTCTTATTTTCTTTAACTACATTGCTTACGAGGTGCGTCAAAAAGCTATGGACGAGGCTATGCAAAAAGCCACTTCTGCCGCTGGGAAAGTCCTTCTGCTTTTCTTGATAGCCGTCTCCCTGGCTACTATCTGGCGTTTTCTGGCGATTTTTACTGGTGGCTCTGATAAAGGCCGCCTGGCAGCCCTGGCTCTCTTAAACGGACCTCTGGCCTTTAATTTCTGGTTTTTTGAAATAGCTTTAGGCCTGGTGTTCCCTATCATCATCTTGGTGTTCGGTGGTTTAAGAAATATCCATGCCATGTTTTTGGCCTCTCTTATTACTTTGATTGGTGCGTTTTTCCAGAGATATGACCTGGTAGTGGCTGGTCAAATTGTTCATCCTTATCATGGCTTATTTGAAGGGATTCCCAAATATTTGAGCTATTCGCCCTCTATATTTGAACTTTTGATGATCATGGGTGGAGCTAGCCTTTTAGTTACAGGGTTCTTAATCGGTGAGCGCTATTTTGCTGGAGTATTTGAAAGCAGAGAACACTAAAAAACAGGAGGGGGATTGGCCCCCCCTTCTCCAAATATTTTAGAAAGGAGGCCCAAAATGAAAAAAAATGAAGCTATTTTTTCCATAGGTGTAGCCGCAAAAATATTGGAAGTGCACCCCAGAACTTTGCGTATTTACGAAAAAGAAGGCCTAATCAGGCCGGTCCGCCGCGGGAGCAGACGCTACTATTCCATGGACAATATCCAGTGGATTAATTGCCTGCGCAAAATGATTCACGAAAAAGGCTTAAATCTTGCTGGAGTCAAAGAACTCCTAAAATATGCCCCCTGCTGGAGCATAGTGGATTGCCCCCCTGAAGTGAGAAACAGGTGTACAGCTTATCTTTCAGTAGTAAGAAAAGATGAAACTGAACAATAGATAGAACTACTGATTTTTTTATTTTATGTAAAGCCTTTCAAGCTTGCCTGCCATGATGTCTCGCCTTGTATATAGGTATTGTCAATAAATCTTGACAATTTTATTGTCAAGATTTTCTGTTATTCCTTGATATATCTTTTAGGATAATCTCTGTTAAAATTTTTGTTAAAATTTCACTTCCAATTTTACTTGACATTAACTATTGTAAGATTTTATTAAAATCTTAAAAATTTTTGTATTTAAACATCAAGTTTTTTAAAAGCTTAGGAGGGTATTATGGCAGAAGCAAGAGAAGCAGCAATTGGTAGAGAATTAGTTATTATTCCCAGTAAAACTAATGTCTGGTTGGCTTTTCTTTTTGGGTTGTTGTTTGCAGTAGGCACAGCTGTTGGTATTTATAGTTTTATTGCTGGCCACGAACATGTTTACGGTATAACCAGAGAAGTCCCTTGGGGAATACTCATTTCCACTTATGTATTTTTCGTGGTTACCTCAACTGGCCTTTGTTTGACTTCTTCTATTGGCCATGTTTTTGGGGTGCAAAGCCTTATGCCTATTGCCAGCCGAAGTGTATTCCTGGCTATTGCAACCATAATTGCTGGTTTTGCGGTAATTGCTTTTGAACTGGAAAACCCCTGGCGCATGGCCATCTATAACATCATTTCTCCTAACCCAACTTCTAACATCTGGTGGATGGGAACCCTCTACGGAGCATATCTGTTTTTTATGCTGGTGGAATTTGCCCTTTTAAAACTAGGGCATCATCGCAAGGCCGGCTTAGCAGGCCTTATGGGTGTTATTGCTGGTGTAGCGGCTCACAGTAATCTGGGAGCAGTTTTTGGTCTAGTTGGTGCTAAAGAGTTCTGGCACGGCCCTTACATGCCTATCTATTTCATTGCCTCAGCCATGATGAGCGGAGGGGCGGCTATTATCTTTTTCACCTGGCTTGCTTACAAAGTTAATGGCTGGCAGATGGACCAAAAGATGGAAAAGGCCCTTCAAGTGACCGGAAAAATCTACGCTTTATTGCTGGCCATTGTCATGTTTTTCACCACCTGGAAGATTTTAGCCGGCCTGGCAGGACATCCTCCTGGAAAATATGAAGCCACCATGGCTTTAATTGCCGGGCCTTTTGCCTTTAATTTCTGGTTCTTTGAAGTTGGCCTGGGTTTAGTGTTGCCCTTTATAGTAATTCTAGCGGTTAAAGCCCGAAATATTCCAGCCATGGCCATTGTTTCTGGATTGGCTTTGCTGGCTATCTTTGTCATGCGTTATGATTTGGTTGTTTTAGGCCAGCTTATTCCTCACTACCATGGATTTCAGATTGTAGATATGCCTCACCTTTACTCCTATAGCCCCACTTTCCTAGAATGGCTGGTAGTCCTTGGAGGATTTGGCTTGTGTGGAATGCTCTTTTTTATGGGTGAACGCCTTTTTAAAGGCCATTTAGACGAACACTAAGACCATAAGGGGCACGCCCTGGCGTGCCCTTTAGCCGATGTTTTCCCAAATTTTTTGTTTTATAGGTTCAAGACCTTCTTTAGTTTTACAGGAACACAAAAAAACTTTTTCTTCTTCAAGCGAGAGTTTATCAAGATATCGTTTTTTAAGTTTGGGAAGTTCGGTTTTTTTAGCCCGGTCTGTTTTGTTTAATACTATGATAAAGTTGCGGCCAAGCCCTTTTACATAGTCAATTAACATAAAATCAAGTTCATCTGGCTCTCGCCGAATGTCAAAAATCAAGACCAAAAGCTTTATTAAGCGAGGAGAAGATAGATAGGTTTCAATAAGCTTTTTCCATTGGGCTCTCATCTTGGGCGAAACCTTGGCAAAACCAAAACCCGGCAAATCAACCACCCAGAACTTATGATCCACCCGATAAAAGTTTATAGCTTTAGTAAAACCTGGCGTAGAAGATACCCTGGCAAGCCTTTTTTGGCCCAAAAAAGCGTTAATTAAGGAAGACTTCCCTACGTTGGAACGCCCTAAAAAGGCCACTTCTGGCAGTTTGGGGACAGGCAAATCTTCGGGCTTAAAGGCACTTTTTTCAAATTTCACCTGTTTTATCCTTGGCTTCATGTCTTCTCCTAAAAGATGAAGCTATCTGCAAATAAGGTATAATTGATTATAATCACATCAGTCAAAAAATTTTAAAACAGGTGATAGACATGGAAACTTGTGTAATAGATGGAGTAACCCTTCACCTGGCCCATCCTGACGAGCTGAATTTAATCTGCGTGGGCCAGGAAGAGGTCATAAAACAGGTATTAGCCGCCTGGATGATTATTGACGAAAAAGACCTGCCCCTTAACCCACGACTGGTTGGCAAGCCAGGCGTAGGAAAAACAACCATTGCCTATGCCGCGGCCAAAAGACTTGGCCGTGATGTATATATCTTTCAGGCCACGGTTGATACCCGCCCTGAGGACCTCCTTATTACGCCGGTAATCTCTGATGAAGGCCGCATTCGCTACATGGCAAGCCCTATTGTTACCGCCATGATTAAAGGCGGCGTGGCCATTATTGACGAGGCCAACCGCATGAGTGAAAAAAGCTGGGCCTCACTGGCTCCACTCCTTGACTCGCGCCGTTACGTAGAGTCCATTGTGGCTGGTATTAAGATAAAGGCTCATCCTGATTTCCGCATTTGTGTCACCATGAACGAAGACGCTTCCACCTTTGAAGTGCCAGAATACATTCACTCAAGGCTCCAGCCCCAGATTTATGTGGACTTTCCCGAAGCTGAAGAAGAATACGAAATGCTTAAGGCCAATCTCCCCTTTGCCGACAAAGATATCCTTCACTATGTGGTTTCTTTCCTGCAACTGGCTCACCGAGCAGGTGAGTCTTTTTCGGTAAGAGACGGGGTAAATATTGCCCGCTATGCTTTAAAACGCCTGGCTGGCCCGGACAAAGGTGCTGACAAAAAAGAAATCTTAAAAGAGGCCATTATCCAAACTTTGGGGCAAACAGCCCTTATCTTCTGGCCTGATAACAAAAAAGAAGGCCCCCGGTTAAGACCTGTGTAACATGGAAAAGTCAGGGCTACCCAGAGTAAGCATAGGCCAGAGTGAAATAGTTTTTTTGCCCATACTTCACGGCAAACTTGAGTTTGCCCAGGAGGTAAGAAATTATCTTCTGGACATAAAGCCTCAAGCCGTAGCGGTGGAATATCCAGAAACTCTGGCTGAAAAGATTTTGCGCGGAGTAAAAAGGCTTCCGCTACTTTCGGTGGTCTCTTACAAAGAAAAAAACGGCACCACCGTTTACCTGTTGATAGAACCAGTGGAGCCTCTGGTAGAAGCCATTCGCACTGGCCTTGAGATAGGCTCTTCAGTCCACTTTGTTGACCTTGACCTTGATGGCTATCAAGGACACAAAGAGGTTTTCCCTGACCCTTACGCCGTATTCAGGGTAGGTTACAAAAAGTTTATTGAAGAGGCCTTAAAGATTAACTTTCCCAAAGACCCTCTTGACCTTCACCGTGAAAAGACAATTGCCTATAACTTGAAACAGCTGTCCCAGAGATATCGTTCTATTGTTTTTGTAGGAGGGCTAGCTCATATAAAAGCTATCCAGGAATTCCTAAAGGAAGACCTGGCCCAACCTTTAGCCAGGCGCAAACGCGAAGGCGTTTTACTCTTTCACCTTGACCAGGTCTCAAGCCGAGAAGTCCTCTCGGAAATAGGATATTTTCAGGGCATTTACGAAAAAGAACGCACTAACCGTTTGAAACTAGACCGCCTTATTTTGCAACAAAGGCTTCTAGAAGAGGCCCTTTCCCGGTATGAAGAAAAAAATAAAGAAGTAGTTCCACCAAGGCACCTGAAAATTCTCAGTCAGTTTGCCAGAAACTACGCGCTGGCTGAAGGGCGTCTTTCTCCTGATTTTTACCAGCTTCTGGTGGCAGCCCGTGGAAGCGTAAACGACGACTTTGCCTGGGAACTCTGGGAAATCGGCACCCGTTATCCCTTTCAAGCAGAAAGTCCAGAAATTTGTCCTATAAGGATTAAGCTTGAAGACTTATTTAAACCGCACAAAAAAATTAAATTTTTCCGCAAGTTAAAACCATTGCGGCGCAAGCGTTTATTACCTGTCAAGAAAAAGCCCACTGAAAAAAGGCCAGGAGAATGGAAAAAGGCCTGGCAGGGAATAAATATTTGTTCCTTTCCCCCGGAAGACATCGTGGTGGAAGGCTTTGGGCGTTATGTAATGCAAAAGGCCTTGCGAGTCCTTGCAGAAGACTTAAGGCGCATTGAGCCTTTTACCAGTTCTCTTAAAGACGGCATAGACCTAAGAGAAACCATAAGAAACTGGTATGAAGGGCGTCTTTACGTTCGCGAAGAAAGGCCGGTTACCGGTAAAGTGGGATCAGTGGTGGTTATTTTTGACGAAGACGAAGCTCCTGATGGCAAAGAACGCTACCCCTGGAAATTAACCTGGCACGGTGAGCATAACCAGGAATCAGACATGGCCTTTTACGCTACGCGCGCCGGTGAAGTAGTAATAGGGCCAGGGATTTCTCGCTGCTATTACGGTGGTTTCATGCTCACCTATCCTCCCATGCGGGTTTTTGACATCTGGAGTGACCCGTTGTTTGACTTTGCCCGCGGAAAGGCCGAACGCCTACTTATAGCCGCTATTGATTATTCCCTTGAAAAGTATGTAGTATACATTGCCAGAAGGCCTCCCTCTTCGCTGGCCAAACGCCTTGCTGCTCACCAGGGAAAAAAGGTAATTTACCTACCACTTGGCCAATTTTCGCCCACCTTGCTTAAAAAAATTCAGACTTTTCACGTGCTTGAAGGGCATAAAGTGCGCCTTTACGCCCACAAGTACATTGAAGGTGACTAAGAAAATTGTCTTCGCGAAGTATTTATGAAATTCTTGCTGTTTGTTCTCCCGGCTTAGAAAGAATACTTTCAGGTGAACTTGCTTTATTAGGCATAGAAGGGGAACCACTTCCTGGCGGAGTATCTTTTAAAGGCACGTTAGAAAAGGTTTATCTTTCTAATCTGTGGCTGCGGACAGCCAGCCGGATTTTGTTAAAAATAGGTCGTTTTAAGGCCTTTAGCTTCAAAGAACTTATAGAAAAGGCCTCCCGTTATCCATGGGAAATTTATTTATCTACGGCAAAAGCTATAAAGATACGGGTTACCTGCCACCGTTCAAAACTTTATCATTCAAAAGCCGTAGCTGAACGCATACTCAAAGCCATTTCTCTAAGACTGGGACGAGAAATAGAGCTAAGCCGTGAAGAGAAAGCTCCTTTATTGGTGGTAAGGCTTTTTAAAGACGAAGTTCTTATAAGGGTTGATTCTTCAGGGGGAGACCTTTTTAAGCGTGGCTACAAAGTAGCCAAAGGCCCAGCCCCTTTGCGGGAGAACCTGGCCGCGGCCCTGATCTTGCTCTCTGGCTGGGACAAAAAAGCGCCATTTCTTGACCCCTTTTGCGGGACAGGCACCATTGTGATTGAGGCCGCTATGTATGCGGCCAACCTGGCCCCTGGCCTTAACCGAAGTTTTGCTTTTGAAAAGTGGCGAAACTTTGATGAAGAACTCTGGCAAAACTTAAAAGAAAAGGCGAGAAATGTGATAAATCCTCCCGAAGGGCTAATTTTAGGAACCGACTTTAGCGAAAAAGCCATTTCCGCCTCTCGGGAAAACGCCGAAGCCGCAGGAGTGAACTCCTGGGTTAACTTCCAAAAAATAGAAGTCTCTCGCTTAAAACCACCTGCCCCTAAAGGCTTCATGGTAACCAATCCGCCTTTTGGCAAAAGACTAAAAGATATTTCCCCTTTTGAAAAACTGAGAAATCTTTTCAAGAAAGAGTTCTCCTCGTGGAATTTAACTTTGATTTATCCTGATAAAAAGCTTCCTGTGGACTTTCCCTTAAAGCTTGAAAGAATAGCCTTTTTTGAACATGGTGGGCAGAAAGTCTATGTGTTTAAAAAACAAACTTCCGGTTAAGGCCTGGAGCTTCAACCTTTAGGCCATATTTTTCACGGATGGCTTTAAGTAGTTTACTTCTGGCCCTGGGTTCACCGTGAGTTAAGAAAACCCGTTTGGGCTTCTCCTGAAAGTGGCCAAGCCAGATTAGCAGTTCGTTATGATCAGCGTGGGCAGAAAAAGCCTCAATCCTGAAAATGCGGGCCCGGTTTTCTACAGTGCTGTGATTAAGCTTTACCCTTGGTAAACGCTCAAGGATAGCACGGCCTGGTGTTCCTTTGGCCTGATAGCCCACAAAAACAACGAAGGTTTTACGAGAGGGGAGATGCCTTTTCAGGTGCTCTATGATACGTCCACCAGTTACCATGCCTGAGCCGGCAATTACCACGTAGGGAGGGGAAAGTTCTTCAATACGCTGCGAAGCTTTTCGTGAAGCGGCCGAAAAAAGTAGAGGGAAAGAAAAAATTTTGTCTCCTCTTTCCAACCTTTTAAGGGCCTCTTCGTCGTAAAGTTCAGTGTGGCGGGCATAAACTTTGGTAACTTTGAGGGCCATAGGGCTATCAACGATTACTGGCAGAGGTTTTATTTCACCGTCTTCTACCAGCTCATTGAAAAAATAGAGAAGCTCCTGGGTGCGCCCAATGGCAAAAGAAGGGATAAAGACCCTCACCCGTTCTTTTTGGGCAGAGGTTACAATGGCCTTCAACTGGCGTTTGGCCAAAGAGAAAGGAGGATGTTTTCTTCCACCGTAAGTAGATTCCATTATTACGTAATCTGCTGTTTTGACTGGAGTTGGGTCTCTAATAATGGGTGTTCCCGGCCGGCCAATATCCCCTGAGAAAACAATTTTTTTCCCTTCACACCAGAGCTCCACGTTAGCTGCTCCTAAAATATGCCCAGCGTCCTGGAAACGAAAGTGAATATCGCCGGGGATATCTACCATTTCGCCATACTCAAAGGCCCAACAAAGCTCACGAACTTTGTCAGGCAGGTTACGGGGACCTATTTGTGGTTCAAGGTGAAGGCGGTCATTTAAAACGATATCTAAAAGCTCTATAGTGGGTTGAGTGGTAAGTATTTCACCACGAAAGCCGTCGCGCACAAGTTCAAGGAGCCTTCCTGAGTGGTCAAGATGGGCATGGGTCAAGATAACGTAGTCAATTTCTTTGGGTTCAAAAGGGAAAGAGCGATTATAAGCCAGGAAGTCTTCTTCCTGGTAAAGGCCACAATCAATAAGGATTTTTTTGCCCTTACTTTCAAGGAGATAGGCACTTCCAGTGACCGTACCACAGGCTCCTATAAAAGTTAGACTGCCCATAGATTTTCCTTTATTTTCTTATTATTTACGAATATCATAACCTAAAAACATTCCAAAGGAGTTTGTATGTTTTTAGTAGATAGGCGAAGAAGTCCTAGATATTGTTGTCAACTCCCAGTATATATCGATGAAAAAAATCTTTCACTCTATCTTTGCGACTTATCACTTACAGGTTGTTTTATAGAAACTCTTCCCAAAAATCTTATACCTATAGGGAAAAAAATTACTCTTATTATTTCTCTTCCATGTGTGGGGCCTATTCCCATAGAAGGGATTGTGAGACATCACGGTACCCCGGATAGAGTTGGTATGGGAATAGAATTTCTCCGCTTCCACGACGGGCTCCATCGGGTTTACGCCAAGTTCGTAAAAATTTTGCCTATACTTGAAGAAGCCCGTAATCTTTACCAGGAAATAGCCGATAAGAGTATTAATGCAGGAAATAGCTCTAGTTGAAATTACAGCCGTTTTTATTTTGGGAGCTCTGGTAGGGAGTTTCTTAAATGTTTGTGCTTATCGGCTTCCCAAAGAAGAATCGGTAATAAGACCTGGCTCTCATTGTCCTCACTGTAAAACCCCTATTAAATGGTATGACAATATCCCTATTTTGAGTTTTCTTCTATTAAAAGGCCATTGCCGATACTGTGGAAAACCTATTTCCTGGCGTTATCCTTTAGTAGAGTTAATTACCGCTTTTCTCTCGGTGCTAGTCTATTTGCGTTTTGGTTTAACACCAGCTTATCTTGGCTTTTTCTTTATGGTGGCTGGATTATGGGTAGCAAGTATTATAGACCTGGAATACCAGATAATTCCCGATGAAATAAGCCTTCCTGGCATTCTCGTAGGACTTTTCTTTTCCCTATACAACCCCCTTACGACACCTATAGATGCCCTGCTTGGCGCTCTTTGTGGAGCTGGGGGGCTGTATCTCCTTGCGGAATTTTATTATTTTTTCACCAAGAGGGAAGGGCTTGGCGGAGGAGATTTAAAGCTTTTGGCTATGATAGGGGCTTTTTTGGGAGTAAAAAGCCTTATCCCTGTTCTATTTCTGGCTTCTTTAGTAGGTGCTGTAATTGGCATAGCGGCTGCCCTGTGGCAAAAAGCCAAAGATAAGCGCACTTTTGCCATCCCTTTTGGCCCTTTTCTTTCGCTGGGAGCCATAGTTTATCTCTTCTTTGCTTCATATCTAGAACCCTTTTCCCATAGTGTTTCGTCAACTGTGTCCGCAGG
>NZ_LSFI01000044.1 GCF_001642325.1 Thermodesulfatator autotrophicus
ATACTTAACAGACCAATCCCAGTTGTTTTCAAGGTATAGGCCCTGAAAAAGCTCTCGTCTGGCAAGAAAAGCCTGCCGCAGGGTGTCAAGAAAAAGGGACTTTCCGAAACGCCTGGGACGGGAAAGAAAATAATATCCTCCTCCTTCCTCAACGAGTTTTTTCACAAAATAAGTTTTATCAACATAATAAAAGTTTTCTGTGCGTATCTTTTCAAAACTCTGGATGCCGACCGGAAGCTTTTTCATGAAGGTATTATAACAAAATTTCTTGAATGCGCGCCAGGCAAAATCCGCTTCGGATGAGGCTTCTCTTCAAGGGATATGACATTTCCATCTTCGTCGAACTCCACCACGCTGAACCTCTCCGGATCTTTGACGTAATACCCGAAAACATAGGCCCCGCCATTGTTTTCGATTTCGTGCCTTGCCTCACCCATGATTTTTACGAGATTATGTCCAAAAAAGATATTATCTCCCAGCATGTAGCAGATATTATCACCACCGATAAACTCCTCGGCTAAAACCAATCCTTCCGCAAGTCCATTAGGCCTTTCCTGAACCCGATATTGTATATTCATCCCCAAATGCGAACCATCACCGAATAGCTTTTGAAAATCGTCTAAATCACTAGGATTAACAATAAAAAGAACATCTCTAATGCCAAGAAGCATCACCAGAGACAGAGGATAATAAATCATGGGCTTGTTATATATAGGCAGGAAATGTTTATTAATAGCTAAGGTAACCGGATAAATCCTTGTTCCTGAACCACCGGCAAGAATTATGGCTTCACCTTTCTACCTCCATATCTGATGTTCTAAGTTCTATGCTCTACGTTTGTTGAGTTTATTGCGTTTTTTGGGTTATTGGGTTTGTAACCCCCAAACCCTTAAACCCATTAACTTTGAACATCGAACGTTGAGCTTCGAACCTCTACAACCTCTTTTGCCTCTGACCTTTCCGCCTTTAGACCTTAGCTCCCTCAACCACTCACTCTGTTTAAGCTTTCTTATAGGGCAATATTTCTTGATCTACTTCCTGCCCAAGTGCTTCATATTCGGGATCTTTATGGACCAGTATGGCGCCTTTTATCTTGGCCGCTGCTGCTATAATAGCATCTGCTAACGAAAGACGATGTAGTGCTTTAAACCTTCCTGCCGTAAGCAAAATAGGTTCGTCAAGATTCCATAGAAATTCAATATCTAAACTTTTCAAAAGCGCATATCTTCGATTGGCTATCTCCTCCCCTTTCTCTCGATAAGAAATGTAATAGATTTCTAATAGAACCATAAAAGGCATTAAAACCCGCCCGGTCTTAAGTATTTCCTCAACTCTATCCACCCCTTCTTCCTCTTCCATGTAGGCCAACCAGGCCGACGTATCGAGAAGAAAAAAAGGTCTATTCTCGGATCTCATCTCTTTTCCTTTCTCGGAGCACTTTCTTTCCCAGATTCTCTCCCTTTGCTATCCCCCTTAAAGCCTTTATGGGATCTTCAGGAAGAGGCACCACCCTAATGTTTTCTCCGGTGTCTATCCATAGCAAAGTAGTCCCCCTTTCTATCCTGTACTTTTTCCTGATAGGAGCGGGAATTACCGTTTGCCCTCTTTTTGTGACCGTACTTCTCATGGTACCCTCCGAGGCCCACAGATCGTTAGACCTTCAATATACAAGTCAATATTAAGAATCGCAAGGCAAAAATTTCAAAGATCATTCACAGATTGAAGAGACATTGTGAAATACTCCGGCGGCAAGCTTTCAATTTCGCGCCTGTCCCATATTTTTCAAAATCAATCCTTCCGCCAGCCCGTTGGGCATTTCCTGAATCTGATATTGTATGTTCATTCCCAGGTGAGAACCGTCTCCAAAAAGTTTCTGGAAATCATCTAGGTCCTCCGAATTTACGATAAACAATATCTCTCTAATGCCAAGAAGCATCACTAAAGACAAATCATGGGCTTGTTGTATATAGGCAAAAGATGTTTATTTATCGCCAACGTAACCGGATAAAGCCTGGTCCCCGATCCCCCGGCAAGTATTATGGCTTTCATTGTCCCCTCCTGAAGTAAGCTTTTGCATAAACATGCACATCTTTTCTGTTTAAAAGCTCCTCAATTCTCAGCCATAAATACTCGGAATGCTGAGAATTTAACAATGGCAGGCTGTCGGTAACCTTCAACTTGTAAGCTAGAACTACATAGTGAGTTGAAAACTCATCTCCAAAGAAGCTGTCCTTGTAAAAATGCTCATAGACTCCCCAAAAATTAGCAGATGCGGCATCTATCTCTTTTCCAAGCTCCTGAAAAGTTATACGTCTAAACGCCTCTTCAATAGTCTCATTTTTAAAGATTCTTCCCCCAGGAACAAACAAAAACCCTTTTGCCGGCGGATTTTTCCTTCTACCAACCAGAATCTTTCCTTCTCCATTCTCAACAATTAAATCTATCGAAACCAAAGGAGCATGGGCAACTATGCACTTAAAAGTTTCTTCATCAAGCCACATCACTCGTAACATACCACTTATACAACTTTTTTATTCCTTTCTTCAACGATACCTTATGTTTCCACCCCAACGAGTGAAGCTTTGAAATATCTGTTACTTTCCTTGGTGTTCCATCAGGCTTTGAACTATTAAAATATATTTCGCCTTTAAACCCTACTACATTTTTTATAAGATAAGCCAGTTCCTTTATAGATATCTCCTCACCCGTCCCGATATTTATATGGGTATTTCTAATCTTTTGGCCTTCTATTACATACGAGATAAGTGGAAAATCCGGCCTAAGATTTAATTCCGGATACATCATTTTTACGATATCTTTAAAATCTATTTCCTCCATTAGATAAACGCAGGCATCGGCCATATCTTCAGACCACAAAAACTCCCTTTTCGGCATTCCGCTTCCCCAGACCTCTACTTGCCCCTCTTTTATTCCATATTTTTCAAGAATTTTTAAAATAGTTTCCTTAGGAGCTGAACCATCAACACCCTCTATAGGCCGTCTATTAAAGTCCTGACTTATTTCCTCCCAGTTTTCTTCCTCAAGAGCTTTAGCAAGATGCATTTTTCTTAATAGAGCCGGAAGAACATGAGATTTTTCTAGATCAAAATTATCGTTGTAGCCATAAAGATTAGTAGGCATAACCGAAATAAAATTCGTTCCATACTGCAAGTTATAGCTTTCACACATTTTCATGCCAGCAATTTTGGCTATGGCATAAGGCTCGTTTGTGTATTCAAGCTCTCCGGTCAAAAGATATTCTTCCTTCATGGGCTGTGGACAATCTCTTGGATATATACAGGTGCTTCCCAAAAATAAGAGTTTTTTTACACCGCTGAGATAGCTTTGATGTATTACATTGTTTTGAATTTGAAGATTCTGATAGATAAACTCAGCTCGGTAGACATTGTTTGCCCATATTCCACCAACTTTTGCCGCAGCTAAAAATACATACTCCGGTTTTTCTTTTTGAAAAAAATTTTTCACTTCACTCTGATTTGTTAGATCAATTCTTACAAATCTAAGATATCCATTTTTAATTTGCTCTTCATAGTCTGAATATAAAGATTTCGGATTTTTAGAAAAGCAAGAACCTATTATATTCTCATAACCTCTTTCAAGGAGCTTCCTTACTATCGCACTCCCAACAAGCCCACTTGCACCAGCCACAAAGATTTTACTATTTTTTTGCATTGTTTTATTCCTCAAATTACAAGAAATTGATTAAACTTTTGCTACTATATTTAATAATTCATGAGTAGTAATAACTAGCTCTTTTCTGCCATTGACAATAAGATATTCTCTCAACCTTTTGTCTCCGGTCCATAATTTAGCATGAAGAGCCAAAGACAAAGAAACAAAGAATGAATCCTTAATATCTATATTCAATATCTATATTCTTGGTTAAATCATAACCTAATTTTCTAAATCCATAAGGAATTTGAGATTCGTCAATCACTTTGATGTCTTCAAAAATAATCTGAAAAAGTTCTATTACTTCGTCTTCTTGCAAATGAGTATATTTCAATATTTTTTCTTTATATTTAAATAGTTCTATGAATACGATTTTGGGAGTAAAAAATTGGAAGGATGAACTTTTTAGAATAAGCAATTCCTTACTTTCTTTCCTAAGAAGCGCAGAGAATATTATATTGGTATCTACAACTAATTTCATAAATTTCCCTTTGTTTCTTCAAGCCATTCTTTTACTTTAGCCCTCAAGATGTCGTCAAAATCTTTTAATAATTCATCAAAAGACCTTTCATCAAGTTCAATTTTTTCTTTCAATTTTTCAGCCTTAAAAAGACTAAACAAATTAGCTAGTTCTTTATTACTAATAATTTTCACAAACGGAACCTTTAAAATTAAATAGTCATTCTCTAAATAGATATTTACTTCACCCATCATAAATACCCCTATAGTCTTTTATGTGATTTTATTACAAATAATATATGATGCTTTAAACATATGACGCGTAACGGAGAGCAAATAAATTCTCATCTTTCACTCCTCGCTACCTCTTACTCTATATCCTCCATTTTTGAGATACAGTTCCCTTTTGGCCAGCTCAAGGTCTGCGAAAACCATATCCCTTATGAGATCTTCAAAGGTGTGCTTCGGCTTCCAACCAAGTTTTTCCCTAGCCTTCGTGGCATCGCCTATGAGGATATCCACTTCCGTAGGCCGGAAGTACCGAGGATCAACCTCTATCACCACATCTCCTTCCTTAACTCCACAACTAACTCCTACTCCCTCTAGCCCCTCTACAACATCTTTCACCTTCTTCACCACTCCCTTTTCCTCCACCCCCTCTCCCTGCCACTCGATCTCTATGCCTAAAAGTTTGAAGGCTTTTTCGGCAAATTCTCTTACGGAATGGGTTTCCCCGGTGGCCAAAACATAATCATCCGGTTCGGGCTGCTGGAGTATAAGCCACATGCCTTCTACATAATCCCTGGCGTGGCCCCAGTCTCTCTTAGCGTTGAGGTTTCCGAGGTAAAGCCTCTTTTGCAAACCAAGCCTTATTCTCGCTGCCGCCCGGGTAATCTTTCTGGTAACAAAGGTTTCGCCTCTAATAGGGGATTCGTGATTAAAGAGGATACCATTGCAAGCAAAAATTCCGTAGGCCTCCCGGTAGTTCACGGTGATCCAGTAGGCATAAAGTTTAGCTGCGGCATACGGGCTTCTGGGGTAAAAAGGCGTCTTTTCGTTCTGAGGGATCTCCTGCACCTTGCCATAAAGCTCGGAGGTGGAGGCCTGATAAAACTTGACCCTGTCTTCCATTTTCAAAATTCTTATGGCTTCAAGCAGACGCAAAGTCCCCAGGGCATCGGCATTAGCTGTGTATTCTGGAGTTTCAAAAGAAACCTTTACGTGAGACTGCGCGGCGAGATTGTAAATTTCACCAGGTTGTACTTCCTGAATGATTCTGATCAAATTCGTAGAATCCGTCATATCGCCATAATGTAAAAAGAAATTTACATCTTCCTCATGCGGGTCCTTATAGAGATGATCAACTCTATCGGTATTAAAAAGAGAAGCCCTTCTTTTTATTCCATGAACTTCATATCCTTTTTGCAACAGAAATTCTGCTAAATACGCTCCATCTTGTCCTGTAATTCCGGTAATCAGCGCAATTTTTTTAGCCATCTGTTAAGCTCCTGTAATCACTTAATCTGCCATCAAATTTTCTATAGGATTTTTATGGATTTTCATTTTTTATTCAAAATTTTCCCTAAAATAACATAAACAAAAATTAAAAAAGCAAAATAGATAGAGAAATAAATCCCTGAGCAAGAATAACACCGTGCACTATCCATACAAGATCGTTTCCTGAAGACTCCTCTTTCTTTTTTTCTTCCCACTTTTGCCGTGTTTTTTCATTAGCTTCCGCACCTGAAAGAATAAATATGTTAGCATTTTTTATATTTCTCCTTCAAAACTTTTGCAAAATCATTAAGAGATCCAAAATAAATAAAGCCTTTCTTTGATAAATTTGGATTATTGACAGCAATGCCGATCATTCCTACGTTTTTAGCAAACTCTATATCAGACAAAGAATCTCCTATCATTATAGATTTACTAAAATTAATTTCTGGATAATCTTTCTTTGCCATTAAGGCCATACCTATTCTAGGCTTTCTACAATTACAAACTTCTTTTTCATAATCGTGAGGACAATAATAAATTGTAGTGATTTTTATTCTATTAACTTTAAAAACTTCTAGCATTTTATTATGAATCTCTTTTAGATCATTATATGTCATTAATCCTCTTCCTATCCCTCTTTGATTTGTTACTATTATTATCTTTCCAAAAATATTGCCAAGAACTTTTAAAGCTTCAATAACCCCGGGCAAAAATTCAAACTGCTCCCAATTTCTAACATAATCATTCTCTATTTTCTTGTTTATAATACCGTCCCTATCTAAAAATAGGGTCCAGCTTTTATCTATATTCAAACTTTTTAAAATCTTCCTTTGCTCTTTCATAATCTTCAGGAATTCCTATATCAATAAAATATTTATTGAATTCCAATCCATAGAAATCATATATAGTATAGTATTTTTCAAGAAAATCTTTTTCAAAAGAAAATTTTTCTTTTAAGTCAAAAGACATAAAAAAATTTTTATTCAGTAAGTAAATGCCTCCATTTATCAATCCAGATTCATAATATCTTTTTTCTTCAAAACCAATTATTCTCTTATTTTCATCCAGCTTTACAACTCCATACCTATCAAATTGCTTCATTGGTTTAAGAGCAACCGAAAGCAAAGATTTTTTTTCCTTATGAAAAAGAAAAAGCTTATTTAAAGCTACCTCGAACAATGTATCACCATTCATAATAAAAACATTCTCTGAATCTATATAAGAAAGACTTTTTCTTATACCTCCTCCTGTTCCAAGTGGTTTACATTCCACAGAATAAACAAGTTCTATACCTAAAAAAGACTTCCCAAAGTAACCTTTTATTACTTCATACTTATATCCTACAGATAAAATTACCTTTTCTATTCCCTGTTTAGCTAAAAAAGTTAGTAAATACTCTAAAAAAGGTTTTCCATTTATATCTGCCATAGGTTTAGGAACATCTTTTACAACCTTTCTAAGCCTTGTCCCTAACCCACCTGCAAGAACTATAGCTTCTTTAACCATTAAAAAGCTCCTTTTCTACAATCTCACATATAATGTGACCAATCATTATATGAGCTTCCTGAATCCTTGGAGTATCTTTTGAAGGAACGTTAATTAAATACTTACAAACATCCTTCATTTTTCCACCGGTTTCTCCAGTCATTCCCACTGTTATCATTCCGATATTATTTGCAACTTCAATAGCTTTGATTACATTTTTAGAATTACCGGATGTAGAAATCCCTATCAGGATATCTCCCTTTCTACCCTTGGCTTTTACAAGTCTTGAATATACTTCGTCGTAAGAATAATCATTGGCTACTGCCGTTAAATAGGAAGTATTTACATGTAAAGCCTCTGCAAATAATGGTTCTCTGTCAAAGTAGAATCTTCCTGATAATTCAGCAGCGAGATGTTGGGCATCCGCAGCACTTCCTACGTTTCCACAAAACAGTACTTTTTTATCATTTTTAAAAGCCAGTACAATCTCTTCTGCTACTTTTAATATGGTCTCTAACAAAGTCTTGTTTTCAACAATCCGTTTCTTAACATCAATTGAGTTATTAATAGCAGAAATTATCTTCTCCATCGTTACCCCCTCCTTAAAATTAAACCCTCCATGTTTCAAGTTCATATTTAGTAAACTGGAACCTTCTGAATTCACCTCCAAACTTTTGTAAAGCTTCAATAACCTTGTATCTTGTATTTCCCGGGCAATAAAACATCATAAATCCCCCACCACCAGCACCTGAAATCTTTCCTCCTGTACTCCAGCCTTCTTAGCTGTTTCATAAATCTCATCTATAACTGAATTAGTAATACCTTCTGCCATTTGTTTCTTATATTGCCATCCAAAATCTAATATTTCTCCAATTTCATCAAGCTTTCCTCTTAAAATAGCTTCTTTCATCATTATTGCTTGCTCTTTAAGTTTATGCATTGCTTCTATAGACTTTTCTCTCTTACCACTTACATTTTTCACTTGATCTTCAATAATCTTAGACGACAGTCTACTTGTTCCTGTATAATAAAGCAAAAGATTGAACTGAAGCTCATTTATAACTTCTGGCTTAATCCTTAGTGGATTTACTATCACTTTATCATTATCATAAAACTCCATAAAGTTAAAACCACCAAAAATAGCTGCGTACTGATCCTGCTTCCCTCCCGCCATACTTAGATCTTTTCTTTCTATCTCAAAAGCTAAATGCGCTATATCATATTCCCCCAACGGAAGCTTGAGCCACTCTGCAAAAGCTCCTATAATAGCTACAACTAAGGTAGATGAACTCCCAAGTCCTGATCCAGGAGGAGCGTCAACATAAGTAGAGAGATCAAAAGATAAAGGCCTCTTTGAAAAATCCTTAACAATTCTGTTATAAACACCTTTTAACAAATCAAGCTGACCATTTACATTTAATCTTTCTTTAGCTTCACATTCTATCCTTTCTTTTCTATCAATGGAGTTAAACACGATCTTTCCGTTGTTTCTCTATTGTTGCATAGGCATACATGGTAATAGTTGCATTAAGTATCGCACCACCGTAAATGTCGGAATATGGACTTACATCTATGCCGCCGCCAGCAAGTCCAAGCCTTAAAGGTGCACGAGAGCGAATAATCATTATGCTCCCCCCTTTGTTTTTTATAAAAAAGCATACTTAAAGAATTTGAAATTTCTAAGAAATCTCCTAAACCTTTTTGGATTTTGATATAGTCTCCATATACTTTCTAGCCCTATTTTTTGAACGAACTTAGGAGCTCTTTTTTCTATACCTGCTACAAGCTCGAAAGTTCCTCCCACACCTATTGCTAATCTGATTCCTATTTCTTCCAATAAAGTTCTATTATCTTCTATCCAATACTCCTGCTTAGGAGCACCAAAAGCTACAAATAGAACCTCAGGAGAAAAGTCTTTTAAGATTTTCAAAATCTTTTCATTATGTTGCTTTGAAAAAGGATAGGGAGAGTATGGAGGAGAGTAACCGCTTATAATAAGTCCTGGGAAAAGTTCTCTTAACCGTTGTTGAGATATTTTATTGGAAGTTTCTAATCCTCCCAAAAGAAAAACTTTTAGCCCTAATTGGGATGCTTTTTTACATATATCAAATATCAAATCTGAACCTGAAATTTTTTCTATTTTCGATTTAGGATTTCTCAATTTTAAAAAGAAATATGGTATCTGCCCATCCACAGTTGATATATTTTTGTTCAAAATTCTTCTAAATCTTTCAGTCTCATTAGCTAATACTATAAATTCTGCATTTACGGTAGTAATTATATTAAAACCCTTCTTATTCTCTAAAAGAGAAAGAATAAAATCCTTTTTTAATCCTTTGAATAATATGTTAAAAGCTTTGATATAATTCATATTTTACTTTATGTTGTTTTATTATAAATTTCTTTATAGTAAACACTTATCGTAATTATAAGGAAAAACATACTCCAAATACTACTATTTATTAAGTCCTCCTGTAAAAAGCTTAAAACATAAAGAGATAGAAGCAAAGATACCATCATATTACTACATTTGTTATTTTCTTTTAACAAAATTCTCCATAAACTAAAGAAATAAAAACTATATAAACAAAAACCTATTAATCCTAAATTCGTAAGTACTACTCCTACACCACTTTCAGCTCCTGCTTTTATCCAATTTCCACTAGTAGTATAAATAACTGCTAAATTTCCTCCAAATCCTAAGCCTTTTCCTAACAAAGTTTCCAAAATAGAAGAATCACTAAGAAAATATAAAGCATTTATAAGACCTAATACATGAACAGTATTACTACCGGGAAAATAAAAACTAGCAATTATTAGTAAAAAAAGGATAATTAAAATATATACAATATAAAAAGAAAATCTTCTTATATAATTCAATTTGACCAAAAAATATGTCACAAAATAAATAACCAATAAACATAAAGCACCTTTACAGAGGGTAAAAACTAAGGAGCTTAATAAGAAAAGAGAAAAATAAATTTTAAAGATTTTAGGCTTTAATTTTGTATGAAATATTAAAATAAAAAATAATGCAAGAAAATATCCATTTTTTATTGCATCAGGGAAAATACCCAAAAATCTAAGATAACAATTGTTTCCTATAATAGAAAACCAAGATGGATGATAAAGTCCTTCAAAAGGATGTCCTTTGTGTTTAATAGCTAATACATATTTAGGATGAAAAATTTCCTGTAATTGTAAAAAATAAAATCCATATATTAAATCAATAATATAGACAACTAACATAACTACAAAAACGATTCTTAAAATAAGAATACTGTCATTTTTTTTAAAGTACTCATATTTCCCCTTGAATCGGTATTTAGCAGTAAAATGCAAGACTATTAAAAATAGAAAAACAGGAAAAAAAGAATTTAATAAATATATGATACCTCCTATTTTGTTTTCACTTCTTAAAAATTCTAAAATTAAATAAAAAATAGTCATAAAATATAATAAGTTTTTTTTAAAAATTTTTTTTGAAAAGAAAATTAAAAATAAAAAAAAACTAATTAATAAAGACCTGATTCCAACAGCATACAAAAGATTCTTATAATTTGATGTAAAATTTAAAATAAATCCATAAAAAGGGAAATAAAAAGCTAAATAAATAGTTGAAAATAAACTTATAATAAGCAAAAATAATCTTATATCTTTTAACCTAAACAAATAAAAACCAACTATACAACTCAAAATTAGGAGAAAAAAAATGAAAAGATTATAAAATACAACAAGAGCAGAACAAAAAAATATAAAAATTAGCAATATTAAAAAACAAACTGAATTTTTAAACATTACTTATTTTTTAACAACAAAAATTGAAGTTTTTTAAACATATAAGCTCCGAATCTTAACATAGCCAGAGATATTTTTCTTCTTGAGATAAAAAACTTCAAAAATTCTTTGTTCACTTGATCAAAATTTAGAGATGAAAAACCTTCACAATTATAAAAACAATATAAATACCTAAAATATTTAATTTTACTTACTCCTTCCTTAATTAATTCACAAAAATTAACATAATCAGATATAAAGGTATATTTAAGAGAATATTGTCTTTTTTTTATAAAATTAACATTATAAAATATGCCTTGATGGTAAACAGGAAGTTTATACATAAAATGTTGTCCTAAATTAGTAAAAAAAAACTTGTGAGGATATATTTTTTTACCATGTTGAGTTAAAACTCCGAAAAGAAAAGAATTTATATATTCTGAACAAGCTATAACTTTATTTACACAAAGTTCCAATCCGCCTAAATCAAGTATATAATCCCCAGCATTCATAAAATTTACCCATCTACCTAAAGTTAGTTTTATACCTTTATTCATTGCATCATAGATTCCCTTATCCTTTTCACTCACCCAGTAATCAATTCTATCCTCATACTTCTTAAGTATATCAATTGTCCCATCCGTAGAGCCGCCGTCTATGATAATATATTCTACATTGGGATAGGTTTGATTTATGACACTTTGAATTGTTTCTTCAAGATATTTTTCGCCGTTTAATACCACCGTAATAACGGTTATCAAAGGGAGATGAGTCTTTCCGTCCTCTTTTTTAAACTTTTTCAGCTCAAGATTCAATTCCTCCGGCGGTTCCACCTCAAAAAGCCTTCGCCCGCGGAAATCGCAAGTATACCACTTATAACCTCTACTCCCTCTACAACCTCTATCTACCTCTATAACCTCATAACTAAATTTAAAATACCCCCTCGTGCGAAGGCCTCCCTCGCCCTGCCTTCCCTCGCCCGGAGGGAGGAAAAGATAAGTGTCAAATTTCTCCTCCCCCTGCCTCGGAATCTTTGAATCCACAATCCCCAGCTCAGGAAGATTTATCTTGAACTTAACTTCTTCTCTTACCCTTCCCCTCCCATCAAGACAATCCTCCGGAAGCAGCTTATAAGCAAGCCTAGTGGTGCTGAAGTTCGAGTTTAGCTCTGTTAGAAAATTCATTTTAGCGAACATTTTTATCCTCGATGATAGCTAGATTCAACAAATTAGCATGGGAGCGATAATATATCGATGCCAGAAAAAAGAAAAATGTAAACAAAAGTGATCCCAAAATATCTTTTATAGACTTAAAATCAGAAGTTTTTAGAAAGAATAACTCCAAAAAACTAACAAAAAGGATAAGAATATAAGCAAAATTTAATATTTTATTGATTTTGAACCTGCGACATATTATCGTCATTATAAAGGCGATAATTGCAAAAATACACGGGACTAAAATATGAATAGTTGCTAAACTTACTGCCATTAATCCTGCAAAAAATCTACTCATAACAAAATGAACCTCTGATATTTCTATTATATTTTCCCTACCAATGGCATCAACAAAATCTTTATAACTAAGCCATTTATCTAAATAAGGAGATATCCTTTCCATTAAAAAAGTAATATCTTTATTATTGTTCAAATGATTTCTTATAAGAGGAAAAATAGGAGAATAACTAAAAAATAAATTTATAATCATTTCACCTAGGATACTAAAAATTTCGCCTATTACAAAACATAATATCAAAAATATTAAAATTAACAAAAAGCCAGGCAAAATTAATTCCATATTTTCAATTGTAAGAACTTGAATTCCATTTTGACTAAAATTTTTTAAAAAAATATTAATATAATTATCATTAGTTGGAAAAATTTTTATTTTGGAAAAAGCGACTAAAGTAACAAAAGATATACCTACCGCTATTGGCATAAATAATCTATAAAATGATAATTTGATTAACTCTACTAATTCTTTCATATCATTTCCTAACCTTCATAATCTCTAAACTACCTTCCTTATCGTATGCCACAAAAGCCGGCTCTGATGTCTCACCGTCCCTTCTACTGGGTTGTAAAACAGCACATTTTCTTCTACCCAAAAAAGTAGTTTGTCAAAATCCTCTTCCACTATGCTCTTACCTATCTCCCAACCATCTTTAAAATTTAAAAGAAATCTCCAAATTTCCTTGCCATCCTCTTTCTTCCTGAGCTTTTTAAGCCTGATCCACTCAAGCCTTGCTTTTTCATCCTTGAGCATCCCTGAAAGAGCCTCCCTCTCCTCTTCACCTCGCTTTTTCCTCTCAAAAAGCTTTATCATATCACCCTCAATAAAAATAAAAATCTCTTCAAAATAAAAAGTCCTATACCCCTTAAATCCATACGTTTATCAAAAAAACGCATGAATCTCTTGTAGAGGCTTTCATTTTTAGCCCAATAAAGGAGGGAATCAGCTATACGCTGAAGATTTGATGTGCCTTCCAAAATCATTCCATAAATGAGAATGGTCAATGTTAGGAGGTTGTGAGGACTAAAATAGCAAAATTCATTTACATATAAAGACAGGCCGATATCATCTCTTTAACTTTCTTGAAACCCGGCATCGAAAACTTTCTCATTCTCAACCTCCTTGTTTTGCTTGACAAAGCAACTAACATATCAGAAACGATTTGTCAAGAGAAAAAGAACTTTTGCTTAATTTTAAGAGAAGATATTTTCTCTCACCTTACGAAATAAATTTCTCACTAAATATCTGTCCAGCAGTATGCAATAGACGAAACTTGATCGCAAGTTAGCTTTTCCTCACTAAGCAAATCTAACAATCTGCTTATTATAGTTGACATTTTAATCTCTTTTTCATGGTTTATTTAGGATTTCCTTGTATAAGTTAATGTATTTCTGAGCTACAATTTTACTATCAAAATTTTTAACAACTTTTTCCCTGGCGTTTTGCCTAAGGCTTTTATAGTCAGCATTATTTAAAATCCATTCTATTCCAGAAGCTAAACCTTCTATATCAAAAGGCTTAGCCAGATAACCATTTACTTTATGTTCTATCATATCCGAATTGCCACCTACATCAAAAGCTACCACCGGGGTACCACAACTTAGGGATTCCATAATTGTATTAGATAAATTTTCCTGCAAACTTGGAACTACCATAACATCAACTGCATTATACAAAGTCACTAAACTAATATCATCGTATAAGTGCCCTACATAATGAGTTTCAAATTTAAAATCAGGGGCATTTTGTGGTTTACTACTACCAAATACTACAAACTCTATATCTTTTAAATTTAACATTTTTAAAGCTTCACTTAATTCTTTAAAGCCTTTATTTATATCACTTGTCGCACTCATTGCACCAAATAGAATTAATTTTTTATTTTTTGGTAAATTCCAAAGTTCTCTTGACTCTTCTTTATCAAAAGGTTTAAAAGTATTTGTGTCTATTGGATTGGGTAAATTTATATGCCTTTTATCTTTCAGTAAACTACTTTGTTGTGAAACATTCATTATCCATCTGCTTAATCCGTTTATTATTAAATTATCCATTTTAGAAAAAGTTTTTTGTTTTCTATTCCATACCCATCTACTTAAATCATTCTCTTTATTACTTCCTAGTCTTGGACAACTTCCGCACTTATCTTTATATTTTTCACAATCCCACTTAATATGACATCCACCAGTAAATGCCCAATTATCATGTAAACTCCAAACGATTGGCTTTTTGATCTTACATAAATCTTCTATTTTTATCATTCCACCACAAATCCAGTGAAGATGAACAATGTCTGGATTTATATCTTCTATTTTTTTAAGTATATTATTAAATCCAAACCAAGCCGGGGAAAAAAGAGTCTTTGTTCTATTTTTATAAAATTTTACTGGAATCTGATCTATTATAGGTCTTAATCTATTAAAAGCTTTTTGCATCTTATTATCAGCAATATCAATTACAGTATAATCATCGCTTATTTTTATCTGCACAAGCATACTACTATCGATTCCTTCAGCTAAAAGTGCCTTATGCAATCTATAAGCAGCCCTTGCTGCTCCTCCACTTATGTCTAATGTGTTTATATGTAAAATTTTCATTTCTTTTTAAACACTCCAATAACAGTATGACCATTAGGAAAAAATTCTTTTTTAAATCTGCCAATTAATATATTAGATAGAAACAATGAAAATTTGCTAATAAGCTTTCTTTTTATAGTTAAATCAAGTAGTTTAGGTGTTAATAATAAACTTTGAATTAAAGTACTTATATACCATTTTTTGTGAATTTCAGAGACGTATTCGTGACAAATTTCGACTATATCTAAATTAAATATTGTTGACAAATATTCTAAAGTAATATTACTCCACCTTGTAACATGATGAGGAGGCATATTTAATATGTTATTTGTAGCATACTTTAAAAACGAATCTTCACTAGGTACAGAAATAATTAATAAACCGTCTTTCTTTAAAACTTTTATAGAAGCTGCCAAAAAACTTTTAGGATTTGGGACATGTTCAAGTACTTGAAAACAGCAAACAACATCATAGAAATCGCTTTTTTGTTTTGCATGTTCTTCAATAGTCTCATTTTCAATTTTAATTCCCTCTTTGCTGGCTAATTCTTGAGCTTTTTTACTAGTATCTAAACCAATGTACTTATTTGTAGATATTTTTTTAGCAAATAACCCTCTACCAGCTCCAATCTCTAAAACATAATCTTCTTTTTTTATAAACTTCTTAGCGTAATCAAATTCATACTTGTCGCTTAAATAATACCAATCAAATTTTTGCAAACAATTATAAAACTTTTCATCACCTGAAACCACTGGAAAGTAAAATTTTAATTTACAATTATTACACAAATAATATTTTAAATCATCGTTAATTAAATAAGAAAAGTCCTCTCCTGTCAATTTCTTATACAAAATAAGCAAATCCTTCTTTTTTATTTCTTCCAAAAAAGTTAAATCACTGCTACCACATAAAAGACATTCCATTTTGCCCCTCACGGGTTGCATCTTTGACATAAACTATTATTAGAATATCCATATAACCTCCCAACCTGATCAACAAAATCTTGCATTGAACCAAACGCGTATATTATTTCTTCTCTCCTAAACATACCTACCCAAAAACCATTTTCAGTCGCATCTGCGTACCCAGAAATCAAATTTGGTCTATCCGGGCAAATTGGTCTGTGAGCAACAACTCCTGCGTTAGGATAGTTGACATAAATTTTGATAAACTCATCATTAGGATTTGAACTGTTCATAAGATCAGCTATGCCATAAATATGGATATTATGACCATTTAAAAACTGTATTAGTTGTGAAATATTCTGATGAAAAACTGGCGTTAAAGGCATAACCCACCTCCTCTTTTCAAATGAAAGTTTCATCTTTCAACATCCAAATTCTCAAAAAGCGCTTTATCTAGGACGATGATTATTAGGATATGTTATATCATTTCTGCTTATTACATTAATATATTCCCCGTAATTTAAATGATGAAAATCAGCCATAATAATAGCTATTGCAAGTGCTTCTTGATAAGAAGAAATTGGTCCATACCAAAAACCATTATCTGTTTTTTCAAATATTTCAGCTCTATTTTGAGGATAATTAGTCGGAATATTAGGAGATGAGCCACTGTGGATACTTACATATTTATTGGTAAAATTGCAATAAAGGAAATAAGGAGGATTATTTTGATGATTTAAAAAACTTAACGTATCTTGCAAACTTTGATTAAAAGTGTGATGGTTAGCCATAATTACCCTCCCTTTTTATATTTATATACATTTTTAATTTTCCTCCAAACCCTCTTCCACAAAGGCGTTTTTAAAGATTTAAAAAACTCCTCTAAGCTCTTTCTGGCTTCAGGGTGTTCCTCTATCCTTAACCAATTCCGGATAAAAAAACTCTATTATTTCCTTTGTTTCTTGTAATATGTACTCCCCAACTTCATCTGTCAAAAACTGTTCTTTCTTAATTTTCCCACGTTTTCCTACAAAACTCATAGAGTAATTAGGATTGTACTTTCTATAATGCTCTTCAGAAGCTCGCATTTTTTCCATCTTACTCCTTTCTACACTCTCTTCAATAATTTCCTTTTCAACATTCACTCCTAAATTCTTGTATAATTCGGAAATCTCATGCACAGGATTCTTTAACAAGTCTTCATATTTTATAAAGTGAATCCTTTGAGCATCTACTTTTCTATACCACCAACTTAACACATGACGCTTCCAAGCCTTTATACCTTTTTCGCTTTTTACAAATTTTTTAAAATTTTTATAGCTCTCTCCCATATGCAGCAGAAAATTATAATAACTAACCATTACATCAAACGGATTTCTTATTAAATAGATTACAAAGTAATAAAATGGATTATATTCAGCATGCGATTTAATAAATGTTCTATTTAAAAACCTATTAATATTAGCTCCTCTTAATTGATGAACATCTGGCAAATATTTATGATGATTATAAAAGCTAATAAATTCCCTTTTTTTGCCAGCTAATTGTAGCTCGATATTACCCAAAATATGCTGTAACCATGTAATACCACTTTTAGGAAACTCAACAATATAAATATCATCATGCATAGGATTATCAGGTAAATATTGTTTATGTTTTTGACGCATAATATGTTCTCTAAAATTTTTACTAATACTTTTGGCGAACTTTAACATTCTATATTTCCTTAACATATTTTATTAAAATTTAAAAAGGATCTTTATACTTCTTTATATTCCAATTAAATAAAGCCTTAGTGAGCAAAATAAAGTTAGGAATCGTTTTTTTAGATATTAAATTACCAAAATATGTAGCTATAGAATATGATATTAATGTTGCCAACGCAGCCCCAGCTATTCCCCAGCGAGGAATCGTATATAAATTCAGCAAAACATTTGCTAAAGCGCCCAATCCTAACCTCAAGCTTGCCAAGTATTGAAGATTTTCTGCAATATACCATTGCCACGAAGCGTTATTCATGTAAACAAATATATTTGACCAAACATAAATACCCAATATCTTAGAAGCTTTGAAATAAGCCTCGCCGTACAAAAGAGAAATTAATTCATCTCGAGTAAAAAAAACAAGTACCGCTATAATAAAGGCAATAAAAATCAAAAATTGATACAAAGATTGTAGTCTATCATAATATAATTTTACACTAATTTTTTTTGCTTTAATAACAGAAGGCATCAAAGATTTTGTTATTATTACAGGAATAAATAAAAAAACTTCCGTTAACCTCACTGCTGCTGCATATTGCCCAACTGACCAATCACCAAGCATGTTTTTTATCATCACCTGATCTATGCGCATATAAATCATTATAACAATTCCCGAAAAAACAAGAGGCCAGCTGTCTTTAAGCAGAGACTTGGCAACCTCAAAATTAAACTTCCACTTAGTAAAAGCTCCAGATCCATACTTACTATAAAAAAACATATATCCAATAGCGGCAATGAATGTATCGCACACCGCTACGACAGCAAAGGCTATAAGAGGAGCCTTTATAATAAGCAAAACTACCTTTATCAGAGAAGAAGTCAAAAACGAAATGGTATTCGCCAAAACCGCAAACTTTGAAAGAACCTTTGATTGAAAGTAAAGATCTATCACATTGAAGCTCTGGAAAATCAGACCACTGGCAATAATAAAAATCAAAAGATTGGTAAAAGCATCGTTCTTGGTAAACCGCACTGCCACCGCAAGCACCAGAAAAACCAGAAAAGCCCCCAAAAGTTTCAGAACAAAAGATGTTCCAAGAAGCACATCCCTCTTACTCTCATCCTTCACCAGCTCCCGCACCACAATCCCATCAAGCCCAAGGGTAGCAATGGCACTAAAAAGCCCCACGAAAGCCTGCGCATACGAGAGAAGCCCGAACCTCTCTGGCCCCAGATACCTCGCCACCCACACCCCCACAAAAAGCCCCACCACCATCCGCAGGATCTTTTCCGCAAAAAGCCAGGCGGTGTTGGCAAAGTAGCGCCGAAAACCGGGGTGATTCCATACCTTGGAAAATTTAATTGTAAGGCTAGTAATCATAGGGTTTCATAGTCCTCAAAAGCGCTGTGTCCATCCCCAGCCTGCCGATCACAGAAGTTATTTGCAAAACCGTAAATGAGAGAGCGAAAATCTCCCAGGCCTTGGCCCCCAGAGTTCTCGTAACAAGCAAGGTAAAAAGATAACCAGCCCCGATGCCAACAATTCTTAAGGTTAAAGCCGTTCCCGAGCCCTTTACCAGCTCGGCGAAGTGGGCATCAGAGTTAAGCTTGGCTTGAAATTTGGCCGTAAGTCTTGTAACCATTAAATGTTCAATGTTCAAGGTTCAAGGTTCAAGGTCCGATGTTCAAAGTTCAAAGTTCTAGGTTCTAGGTTCAATGTTCAAGGTTCTATGTTCTAGGTTCTAAGTTCGACGTTCGATGTTCTAAAACGTTGAACTTTGCTTTAGATTATCTTTTTCTGTTTGAATTTTTCAAATAACGGATAAAACCATTTATTAAGTTTGTTAACTTTAAACACCGTTCAGAAATTTTCTTAAACGCCTTATCATCTATATAGCCAATATCTAATGCTGCATAACTTAGACTTTTTACTTCCGAAACAGATCCCCTGGCAATTATCAAAAACTGGATGAACTCTTTATTACTTCCTCTATCAAACCCTTCTGCTATGTTTGACATTACTGAAATAGCTGCCCTCTGAATTTGATCTCGAAAACCATAATCTTTCATACCTCTAAATTCTTGATATATTTCTTTAACTAAGATTCGTGCTTCTTTCCATGCCTCGATGTCTTCGAATCTTTGGATTATCATGTTCCTATACGTTCAATGTTCAATGTTCAATGTTCTATGTTCTATGTTTGGGTTTTAACCCTCAACTCTATAACCCTTTAACCCTCAATCGTTCTACTATTTATCTTTAAATTTTTCAACTACATCAAGGAAATCTCCTAGCGTCATTTTTAAATCTTCTCTAACAATTTTTCTCAGTAACCCTTTAGGAATATCTCTCCCCTTATGAACCGGCACAGTAGTAACCCTACCATCTTCATGTCTCAACCTGACATGCGAACCTTTTTGCCTTATTCTTTCAAAGCCAAGAGTTTCTAAGAGTTTGATTAGCTCCTCTCCTTTAAATACAGGCAAGTTAGCCATAAGCAACCTCTAATTCTCTAAAACCAATAAACACATTAAGGCTTTCAATACCTTCTTCTTCTAAGCACATTTCAATAACTTCTTTTATATTTTCTATTGCCTCATCAATTGTTTTACCGTAAGAGTGACATCCCTTAAAAACTGGACAGCTTACTATATAATATCCATCCTCGTCTTGCTCAATAATGATGGGTAAATGAAGTTTCTTCATTAGTAGACCTCCCCTCAATATTTTCAAATGTTGAAAATTACTATTTTTAGGTTCAAGGTTCGATGTTCAAGGTTCAAGGTTCTAGGTTCAATGTTCAATGTTCAATGTTCAATGTTCTATGTTCTATGTTCTATGTTCTATGTTCTAGGTTCTAGGTTCTAGGTTCTAGGTTCTAGGTTCTAGGTTCTAGGTTTATGAGTTTGTGAGTTTATTGAGTTTGTTGGGTTTTAACCCTCAACCCTCAACCCTCTAACCCATTAACCCTCTAACCCATTAACCCCTTTATCCTTCAGTACTGCCAAAAACTTCATTAAAAAATTTATCTTTATCAAGCATTTTTTGCCATTCCCTATGACGCTTCACGCTTTCAATTCTTTTCTTTCTTGGCAGATTTAAAAATCTAATAGTTTTTACAGGACCTAAAGTATCTATTAATACTTTTATAGATTTTCTAATTAACGTATCTTCATCCATGTATCTCTCAGCTTTCATTGCAAATCCTCCTTTATACAAAAATCCACAGGATTACCACACCAAACTTTTATTTTATATCTTCTACATTTATTGATAAGCTTTCTATCGCATGAAACAAATTCAGCTCCTGCCATCTCTGCTCCGCCACCTCTTCCATAAATCTCTATCACATCCTCCGCCTTGCTATTCATATCTAATGTCACTAATGCTAAACAATCATCTCTCCTATCACTACAAGCAGATAACCTCTTTATTACTACCCTCCACCCATCCCTCCTAATCTCCCTCACCTCCCCTCTACCCATATCATTATAAATATCTACTACCCTCTTCCCATCACATACCTCATAATCCCTCTTAACCCTTAAAATATAGTTCCCAAACTTGCTACCTATATAATCCTCCCATCTCTCTCCTACAAATTCCCTGTCTCCTAATATCGTTACCTCTATCTCACCACTCTCTATATCTCCCCTCAATATTTCGTAAACCTCCTCCAATAAAAGCTTGCGCTCCTCTATAGATGAATTCCCTTTACCATCTAAATCTATTACCTGTATCGGAAATCCTATATTCCACTCCAGAGAATAGATCATCAAGGTGAGTAAATTGTTGATCTTCTTCCCTCGCTCCCATTCATGCCTGTCTATTATCAAATAAATCCTTACCTTCTTAGAACCAGAGGCTCCCTTCAATAAAAATAAAAATCTCTTCAAAAGAAAAAGTCCTATACCCCTTAAATCCATACGTTTATCAAAAAAAACGCATGAATCTCTTGTAGAGGCTTTCATTTTTAGCCCAATAAAGGAGGGAATCAGCTATACGCTGAAGATTTGATGTGCCTTCCAAAATCATTCCATAAATGAGAATGGTCAATGTTAGGAGGTTGTGAGGACTAAAATAGCAAAATTCATTTACATATAAAGACAGGCCGACACCATCTCTTTTACTTTCTTGAAACCCGGAATCGAAAACTTTCTCATTCTCAACCTCCTTGTTTTGTTTGACAAAACAACTAACATATTAGAAACAATTTGTCAAGAGAAAAAGAACTTTTGCTTAAATTTAAGAGAAGATATTTTCTCTCTTCCTTACGAAATAAATTTCTCACTAAATATCTGTCCAGTAGTATGACAACCTCTACAACCTTTAATTTCCTTCAATCACCTGCCCATCTTGCATGTCTTTCATGAGCCTTTTCTTGCATTACAAAAAATTTATATATTATTCATTTTCAATTTCTAAATCCTTTACCATTTTTTGTATAACTTTAAGCATTAAAGGTAAATGTTTTTGACATACATTAAAAACAATTTCTTCATCTATATCGAAATAATGATGCGCAATGATATCTCTCATCTTCTTCGCTTTATCCCATTCAACTTGAGGATATTTAATCAAAAATTTCCCCTCTGTAATCTTATCTATCTGCTTTAAACTTTCTCCTATAGCTATTAATTGCATACATATTGAATCCAGTTTCTCTAAACCTTCTTCACTTTCTACAAAATCATCTGGTTCGGTAATTTTAGAAAATCTTTTCAAAATAATGTTAATTGAGTTTTCTATCTGTCTTAAAATATCTAATACAATCCCTTTGTCATACATAAATAGCTTCTCTTTCAATTCTTTTTTTTAAAAATTTGTTTAAATTCTTTCTCAGCCTAATCAAATCAACTCTACAACCAAACAAGCGAGTAAGTTCTTCTTTAATGTCTAATAAAATAAAAGGATCTACATCCTTTATTTCCACAATTACATCTACATCGCTACTATCTTTTATGTCCCCTCTTGCTACAGATCCAAAAATTCCTAATCTAACAATTCCATATTTTTTTTCTAAAATAGGTTTGTATTCCCTTAATTTGTTCAAAATTTCTTCTCTTTTCATATGTCATCTATAATCTTTTTTGTAAAACAACTGTATTTTTCATTTTACTTCTAACTTTAAGCCTTTAAATCCCACCAGCCGAATTCACAATCCTTAACCTGCCCTCAATCACCTGCCCGTCCTGCATGTCTTCTGTGTAAAGAACTGAACAATTGCTTTCCAATGCTGAAGCCACTATAAGGCTATCCCAAAATGACAAATTATATCAAATTCTTGATGCATTAGCTTTCATATAAGTAGTCAAATCTAGACTTACTATATTTGTAATTTTTATTACATTTTCATGAATCAATCTCACAACTTTTTCATCTGGTAATTCAAACTTTCTAACAAGATTTCAATGGCATTCGTTAACTACTTGAATAGATATGAAAATTTGTTTCTGCTGTTTTAGTAATTTTTCAAGCACTAGCAAAGAAATTTCTTTTTTATTTTTATCAGCCTCTAATCCACTTTTTGTAAGCCCGTATATCCAAATATTTGTATCTACAAAAACTCTATCTTCTTTCATATATTTCTTCCCGTGCTGCAATTTTTGAATAAGATTTTACTTTTATAGGTTGATAGAAACCTTTAGGCAAAAGCCCTCTCTTTTTAATTTTATATTTTTTCAAAGGCATTTGATAAAACTCTAGCAATTCCTTCTTTGCCTCATTGGGTAAGATTTCAAGATCTAACTGTTCCTGGTTTAATTCTTCCATTTTCGATCCTCCTAATGTTAGGTTCTAAGTTCTAGGTGAATCGCCCCGGGTTTTGCTGAAGGCGCTATTGTGTGAGTCCCGCTGGTTTTCTAAAACCAATCGAACCGCCCGTTCCTTCGTTTCGTTGGAAAACTTTTTTGATTTATTAATACCTTATCCACCCACAGATTTATCTATCCGACAAACTCGGAGCGGTTCATTCTTTTCCCTTCTTACGATCTCTAACAAGAACTATCTCCTAGATCTTTAACTGTCACTAAATCTTCAAATTTTCTAAAATCTTTTAAATTTTCTGTACAAATAATCGGTATTTTATTTTCCAACATGGTAGCTATTATAACTACATCCCAAAATCTCACACCTATTACATCTTTCTCAGAACAAAGAGCAAGACATCTCCTTAAAATATCTTCTGTGACTGGAAGCACAATAAATAGCCCAGAAAACAACATTTCTTCAATTTCTTTCCTTGCCTCATCTGGACTTAAAGGGGCATTTATTCCCCCAAAATTTCTTGTAAGGGAAACATAAAACTCCCCAACAATCTGGGTTGAAATAAAGGCTTGATACGTATTTTTCTTGATTTTTTCAATCAGTTTGATTGCTTTTTTATGATTTTTTCTCGTTGTATCTATTGCAGATACAAGAACATTTGTATCTAAAAATATCTTATTCATAGAGATCTTCTCTTCTAAATTCCTTAATCCCTAAAGGTCTTGGTTTTGGCCACTGGGAAAGCTTCTTAGAAAGACCTAGTGTCTCCTGAAGCGATTTTCTAATCAATTCTGTAACTGTAATATTTCTCCGTTTTGCTTCTTCTACTAAAGCTATTTTTTCCTTTAAAGGAATCCGAATAGTGAGTGTAACCTTTGGATCTGTTGATTGGCTAATTTTTGCTCTTGCCTTCATCTTCTTCCTCCTCGGCAAATTGCACTTCTAGTATAATGCAATTCACCGAAAAATCAAATCCTCAGCCTTTGCCCCTTAGTCTTTCACCTTACAACTCACAGCTCTTTACTACTCTCACGGCTTTTAATCCACACTTCTTTAACACCAACTCCCGATAATTACGTTTAAGATCCCCCCAGGAGCATGTCCCGCACCAGATCCTCTAAAGTATGCCTAGACTTCCGGCCAAGTTTTTCCCTTGCCTTTGTAGCATCACCAATCAAAATATCTACCTCCGGCTGAAGCTACTATTAAGATTTCAATGGCATTCATTAAATACTTGCACAGATATATAAATCTTTACCTGATGTAATAGCGTAAAAATATATACTGAAATTATCCCAAATATCCTCAGAACAAAAGCAACCCCGGAATCCTTCACCAGCTCCGCAAAGTAGACATCAGAATGCAGCTTTTCCCGAAATTTGGCCGTAAGGGCGGTGAGCAGGGCTCAGCTTAGCAGTGAATGGTGGACGGTGAATTACGATTTATATTTTACCTTTCCCCTTCATTTTTACCGTTCACCCCTTTTAGACTCCTTTTCTGATATTTTATTAATGGGAGCATTTTTTACATTACAAAGCGTTATGTGAGGCGACTAAGTCGCCGTGGCGACTCTGATCCCTTCGCTCCTGCTCAGGATAAAGATTGCTTCGCTTCGCTCGCCATGACGGGTGGGGGCTCGCGATAACTGTTTTCAAAATCCTCCCACAGATTTTTATATTCGGCAAATCTGGGGCGGTTCAAACCCCTCAACCCATTAACCCTTATCCCTCTCAAGCAATATCTCCAGGCCTTTCTCATACACCCGGCTGTTCCCTGTTACCCTCAGCTCCAGCAGGTCGTAAAAAAGTATCTCCTTCTCCGCCCAGGACTGCAAAATCCTCCTCTTATCTATCTTTAGACCACTTATGTCAAAGTATCCTCTATTCACTATCTCCCTTGCTACCTCTAAAAAGAACTTCGTCTCCTCTTCCCCAAACTCTGCTAAATATTCATCTATCTCCGTATATGCCAACCACGCCTGCTCTTTTAAAAACCCCTCTAAATTCTCTCCCTTCCTCAAAATACTTATTGCTCTCAAAATATCTGCTATGCATCCCCCTAAATATTCCCATATAAGCTCTTCATATTCTTTAAATCCCTCCTGCTTCAGCCATTCCTTTACTTTTTCTCTATTCAGGTGGTCTATTTTTTTAAACTCCGATGTCTTCTTAAGCCTGGCATCATTGTATATCCTCTCTATAAAGACATAGTGTTTCGTCAACTGTGTCCGCAGG
>NZ_LSFI01000045.1 GCF_001642325.1 Thermodesulfatator autotrophicus
CCTGCGGACACAGTTGACGAAACACTATGGCTCTTCTCCTAAAGTAAACCAGCGTCTATCACCTGTTCGTAAAAATTGAAATAAAAAGCTATAAATCAGGTCATATTGGTTGTTATAGTGTGAGACTAAAGGCCTTTCTCCTTTATGGAAAACCGTCTCATGGTCGGCATAAACATCGCCAAAGTTTCGCCAGCCGTATTCGTCTATCTTTTCGCGCTTGACAAAAAATGAGTTTTCTCCCTCTAGGGCCTCTTGAGTTATTTTGGCATAATCCGGGTCTTCTTTAAAAATAGAAAAATAAAGAACTGCTTTTGTTTGACTAATCCATTCTGGGTCTAAAACGGGAACAAGAGGCGAAAAAACCCAGGATATGTCTGGTACCGGCTGCTTCTTATCACCAAAGGCCAGCCAGAATTCGTGAGTTTTTTGCTCTCCACCTTGAATTTCGTGCAAATCGTTAAACTCTTCAGGAAAAAGGGCAAAGCGGATCAAACTTTTTTCAATTTTTATGGCCTTGGGGAAGTTTTGCCAGAAATAGGGAACAGCCAAGGTAATTTCATAGTTATTTTTCAAAATAGCTTTAACCAGAGGATTGGCTCTCAGCCCATATTTTTCAAAAGATTCCTGTTTTAAGCGAAAGCCCTTAAAAGTAACAGGCACAATGCCTTCTCGGTTTACGTGAACCGGGCTTTGCCATAATTCCCCACCACTTGAGTCCTGGTAAACTTCAAAAGGAGGGAAACATTCTTTAAAAGACCAGGAGCCTTCTAAAGAAAAGAAAATTTTTTCATTCTCTTCGGCAGGGCACAATATAAGGGAAAGGTCTTTTATATACATGGAGCCTGGGTCTCCCAGGTCCCAGTAACCGCCTTTGTGTTTGGCCCTTCGTGGATTTCTGATAGTAAACTCAACTTTTACCAGGGGTAGATTATGCCAGAAGGATAATCTTTGATAAAAGAGCAAGTGCAAGTCCTGTTTGGGAGATATTTGCCCTCTTATACCTATGACAACCTTTAAAGGCCCTGCTTCTTCTACTTCTATGTTTTTAACTTCAAAATCAGCTTGTTTTTCTTTGGCCCCTTTGAGTTGCCAGTTAGTTTTAGCCAAAATAGCCTGCTCGTTTATCAAAACATTTTCTAAAAAGCTGGATTTTTTAGAAATTAGAAAAGAAATGTGGCTACTTTTTACCTCAATAAAACTTTCCGTTTTTGTTAGACTCAAAGAAGTTTCAGGAAAAGAAGTTTCTTTTTTAAGAGCAACGGCATACTTTTTTTCTTCGCCAGCCTCTACATCTGCCAGGAAATCACCTAAAACCCACTTTAAACTTCCGTCAGGCCAGTAAAGTAACGGCTTCCATTGAGCTAAAACCTGATTGCCTTCAGGGTTTAAAATTGCCAGAGTTTTTGCATCTTTCACCAGGCCTTCAGGCAAAGGCAAACCAAAAGAAGCAGGTTCTTTCAGGCGTTTTTTGCCAGCTTTTTCTTTTAAAGTTATGTAGGTGAGTTTTTCAGGCATCGCTAATCCTAAATTATAAATTTAAGTATTAGCAGGCTGTGCTTTTTTACTGTTATCGAGGCTCTTCCTTTACCTTCACTTTTAGCAAAACAAAGTAATCCGTCTTGAGACCACTTAGACGATCTTTAGACTCCTTGTTGCGACAAAGAAGGTATCATGCGAGCCACTTCCTACTTCGTCATTGCGAGCTGTTCTCTACTTTGTCATTGCATGGCCTAACCCTCTTTGTCATTGCGAGCTCCGTTTCTTCTTTGTCATTGCGAGGGGCGGAGCCCGAAGCAATCTCTCGTTTCCTCTATCTGGTGAGACTGCTTCGCTCCGCTCGCAGTGACAGGGAGAGGCATCATTGCTAAGCTGTGCTTTTTTCTGTGCTCCTTAATCTACAAACTCCCGTAACCAGAGTTCAAGCCCTGCCGCTGTACCTAGAAAGCGGGCATAATTTTTACTACCTGATATATGCTCAGAAAAGACCTTTTTAAGAACTTCTGGATTATAAATACCCCGGTCTAAGGTGCGCCTGTCAAAAAGTATTTCTTCCAGGGCTTCACGAAAGTACTTTCTCTGCCACTTATCAAACTCTGTGTAGTGTCTGAAACCCGGTACACTAATTTTTTTAAGCAAAGAATTAAACTTGTCAGTTAGCCAGAGCCTGAACTTGCCCGCATCAAGCGGAGCACCGGTGTTGGAATTGGGCACCTTAACCAGGGCAGGAGCGCATCTTTTAACAATTTCAACGTGAATTTCTCCTTCCCAGCGTTTATTTACGGGCAGTCTAAGGGCTTCCTTCAAAAAGGTTTCATCTAAAAAAGGCAGTCGTATTTCTGTCTGGTTCCTGAAAATAGTCAAAGAGGCCACTACCTGTCGTCTAACATATTCACATAAATAAAAATGCAAAAACACATCAGCCGGGCTCAGTTTATCAAGAAGTTTTCGCGTTATAGCCAGGCGCTCTTCGGCTATCCTTTGAGGCTGTATTTTGAGCTCTTCATTAGCAAAAATCTTGTTTGCCTCAAGGTCCAGAAGAACCAGATTGGCCTTTTCAAGAAGTATTCGGTTTAAAAGAGAGGGCTCTTTAGCTTTGAGTACGGTTTTATCCACCTGAACCGGAAAGGCGAGAGAGGCCTTTACAATTTCTCCACCGTGTCCGCGAAATAAGATCTTAAAAGGGGCCTTTTTAAAGTAATCCAGGGCCACTTTTTCGGTGGACTCGTGAGGATGATAAAAACCGTCACTATAAAGCACCAAAGCCCTGGCCAGCGCCAGAAAATCCTTCAAGTGCTCCCTGGTAATAGGAATAAATTCATGCCTGGTGCCCATAATCCTTGCCATACGGGCTGACAGGCGTTCATCTTCACAGCCAGGAAGCCCCAGGGTATAAGAAGGCATACCCTGGGCCTCTCCTCCCAGGGCGGCAAGAATGCTACGGGAATCAAGCCCCCCAGAAATAGAAATACCAAGTAAATCTTTCTTTTTAAGGCGCTTTTTAACCCCCTTTTTAAAAAGCTCAACCAGATCTTCAAATGAAACTTCCTTATGTTCCCCTTTTGGAGTAAAAAGTGAAAAGTTATCCCAGTAGGGAATAATCCGAAACAGTCTTTCTTTTAACGAATAGGTTAAAACTGAAGCCTGAGGCAGGAGCTTTACTGCTTTTAAAAGGGTTTTATCACCGGTTACAAAGCTAAAGTAAAATAAATCACCTATGGCTTCGTAATCAAGGGTTTTGTCAAAATTCGGGTGTTTAAAGAAGGCCTTAACTTCTGAAGCAAAAAGAAAGTCTTCTCCAATAACAGCGTAATAGAGAGGTTTTAAACCAAACTTATCAGAGACAAGATATAATTTCCCTTCGTTTCCATCAAAAAGAGAAAAAGAAAAGGCTCCTTCAAGCCCTGCCAGAAAAGCAAAGCCTTTTTCTTTTTCATAAAGGTTCAAAATATATTCAGCGTCAGATAATGCAGAGTCATTGTTATATAGTTCACCATCAAAAATTAACACTTTGTTATTTTTTGTTAAAAGGTTATTGGTAGAAGCCAGTTCTTTTAGTTGAGCCAAAGAGCCGTAAAAAGGGGCTTTCTTATAGTTAAGTAACTCGTAATCGTGGCGGTGTTTAAGGCTTTCTGTCATTTCCTCTAGTAAAAACGAGGTCTTTTCACTTTGAGAACAAACACCTGCTATACCTGGCATTTTAGAACTCCCATAAAGGTGTAATATTGTAAGGAATTATCTTAAACAATTTATAAAGCACTGGAATTTTAACAAACAAGAGAAACACAAAGGCCGTAAAACAGAGCCCCAGGTAAAACATAAGGCCAGTTTCCCGATAGAGGTGTTCCGGGCGCTGTACAGGGCTATCTTCCTGAAAAGCAATTTTTAAATAATAGGCAAAAAAGCCGGCCAATAAAGGCACACACAATAACAATTCTAAGTGATAACGAACTATAAATATGCCTAAAAAGAACGCACAAAATATAGCGTAATAGAATATGCTGATAAGAAGTCTTTCTTCGGTGTAATGAGCAAATGATTTACGATATTTAGCCGCTGTTTCAGGGTCATTAATCATACGGTATTCGGCAAACCTTTTGGCTGCCATAAAAAAAGCGCCTGCCATCCAGTAAGCAATAACCAGAGATAACGGCGGAATTTTATTAGGAATCAACACAAACCAGCCTAAAAAAAGGCGTATGGGGTTGTTAATGGCCTCTGTTAGCACATCAAGATAAGGAATATCTTTAGTGCGGAAAGGAGGAACATTGTAAAAAAAACCCATAACCCAGAGCCAGAGAGCCGACAAGAAAAAGGCCAGGTTAACTTTATAAGCAATGGCAAGGCCTATAACAGCCAGCATGAGCCACTCGGCATAAGCCAGCGGCAGATAAACTCTACCTGAAGGTATGGGGCGGTTTTTCTTGGTAGGATGCAGAGCGTCTTTGGGAGCATCAAGGATTTCGTTAATCACGTAATTGCTTGAAGCCACCAGGCAGGCCACTATCACTCCCAGGAGAACTTTTAGATACCAGCTTGTCTTTATGAGATGGGGTTCTATGAAAAAGGCCAGCAAGATACCAAGCACCATAAAACCGTTTTTGAACCAGTGGTCCGGCCGCGCGATGGCAATGTAGGCTTTAAAATCTAGTTTTTTCATAGCCTATTCCTCTTTCCTCGTTATCGCGAGACTCTGTTTTTCTCTATCATTGGAGCCTCAACTCTGTCATTGCGATTAAGACTGCTTCGCTCCGCTCGCAGTGACAAAAAGGGGTGTCATTGCGAAGAACACCATCCTGTCATTGCGAAGCCTTGTCCCTTTTTCGTCATTGCGAGGGGCGAAGCCCCGAAGCAATCTCTCAGCCGAAGCAATCTCAGCCCAAACCACTCCTACTTTTCATAAACCACCACCAGGCCTTCCCAGGGCTTTATTACAAAGCTCTTTCCTTTTTCAAACAGTAACATGCCGTTAATTTCGCCCTCTTTATTAACCGGCCCACCCCCTTGAGGTATTACCCGAAAAACCGGTTTATTAAAACTCACTACTTTATTTTTTCGGGAAATGTTTACGCAAACTTCACCTTTTTCATATTTTCGGCAGTATAAATTCTTATTTATTTCTAAATCTCTTATTGATTTAACCGGCTCAAGAGGTCTGCCCAGCTCAACTTCCCATTCGGGGTACCAGGAGAAAATCTTTTTGGCAAAATAATGGAGATAACTGTAACGGCCTTTTATCAGTAAATAACAACTCAGGTAATACATCCTCGTTTCATAATCGTTATCTGCTTTAAGATATGGTTGGAAAATAACAATTTTGTCCTGATTAATAAGCTTTAAAGTGCGGTTCATAGCCGTTTTCCAGTCTTTGGCATTTTTAGTCTGAAAGGCATGTTCCATAAAAGCACCAGAAGCCGTGGTGTAATAATCAGTGGTGTCCCAGGAGGTAAAAAGAGCACCTATATTTGGTAAAGTGGCAAAGCCTAAAAACTCAAGAAAGCCAGTTAAATCTGCCATAAAATTTTCATAGGCTCCACTCCAGGTAAGGCCTTTTAACTCCTTAAAGCGTCGGGTAATTACCGCTCGGCCAGCCAGCCACGGGTCAGCGTGAGCGGCTTCCCAGGGTAATAAGGCGGGAGAAGCCGAATCCAGAAAAACAGCCTGATACTTTCCAGCTATTATCTGGCGGGCAATTGACTTTTTCCAGTACTTGCGAAACTCTGGATTCATGATGTTCATGAGATACTTGCCGTCCTGTTTTGACCTGACCCGCTCTCCCTTTTCGTTGTGCCAGAACCAGTCTTCATGTTGATTCACAAAATCCCAGTCATTTCCCCATCTCTTGCCGTCAATGATAAACTGGTGCTTTGGTTGTTGTTGCCAGATGGCCAGATGGTAATGAAGAACTACAAAATTTGGGTTATAGCGTCTTAGACGATTGACAAGATCTAAAGTCAGCTTCTGGCTTCCTACGTAATGCGTAGCGGCAAACCTAACCTGGGCTTCAGTCATGTAGCCAGGTAGTTGATCTGCTATAATCGCTATTTTTCCCGTCGTTTCTGGAAAACCAAACTTAGTCTGGGCATAGGACGAATTAGCTAGTAATAGAAAGAACAATGAAAAACATATGATTGCTATAGAGACCTTTACAAAATATCTTCTTGAGACTGCTTCGTCGGCCTTTCGCCTCCTCGCAGTGACAGTTGAGAACATGCTCCCCGCAATAATGTAAAGAAGTCTCATAGCGGCTCCCTTATCGCCCCGTCATTGCGAGCCCCGTCAGGGGCGAAGCAATCTCTTCCCTTAAAGTAAAAAAATATAGTAAAAAAATATTTTATCATTTTGCAAAGGTCTCACTATAAAATATATTATTCTTAAGTTTAAACTGATTGTCATTAGGCCCTACAGTAATTAAAAACTAACTTTTCAAAGTATTGTTTTATTTTTAACCATTCGCTTTCTGACAGTTTTTCGTCCTTACTAATCAAAACTTCTTGCCTCTCAGCATCTTCAAAATAGGTTAAAGCTTTAAGTAAATTTTTTTCTAAATTTTTAAAAGTGATATATTTACAACGACAAAATTCTATTACATGGCTTATTTTCCACTCATGCTTTAACATCAAAAAATAAAAATCAAAAAAATCTTTCTTCTGGCCGCGCTGTAAAATAGCAATAGCTTTAGTAGCTATAAGGTCTTCATCAGAAGAAACAGATATTAACGCATTATTGAGGTTAAAATATTCCACACCTTTTATTAAAGGGTAGGGATACGAAAAAAAGCTTACCAGGACACCATCAATTGTTCCTTGAATAGTGCCTTTAGAAACGGTTTCTACTTCTCCCCATTCAGACCATTTAGAGAGAAGTTCTTCAGCAGGAAAATTATCTTCAGCAAATGGAGGAAGTGTAAAAAAATCTAAATCTTCAGATAGACGATGATCATATTTAAATGTAAGGGCAGTGCCTCCGGTCAAATAAAAACTTTTAAAAACGCCAGATTTCGCAAGAAGTTCTAAAACTTTTCTTTGTTCTTTGCTTAATTTCTTCATCAGATATGTCCAGTATCAATTTCCAGAAAGTAAAATTTTCTCTTTTAAAAAAGTGTATATTTTTTAAAAAAGTTTCTTTTAGTATATTTTTCTCATGTTTTTTTAATAGATCCAAGGGGTTATCATAAAGCATGCGCCGGACTAAAATAAGCTCCGGATCATTGCAATAGTCCCAGTTCCATCTTTTGGTCTCTTCTTTCATGGTGCCGTCTATAATCTTTTGAGAGCTTTGCAAAATATTTACTGGTCTTCCCTCTGAGACTGCTTCGTCGGCCTTCCGTCCTCCTCGCAGTGACAAAAGGAACTGTCATTGCAAGCCCCGGTTTCCACTCCGTCATTGCGAGGCCTCGTAAGAGGCCGAAGCAATCTCAAGCGAAGCGAAGCAATCTTTATCGCCAGGCAACACAGTTGCCGCGGCGATCTCAATTTGATGTTTTTGAATTTTGCAAAGTTTTCTCTTTTATTTAAAACAGCATACGCAAAAGGGCTTCCACTTTATCCTTGCTACCGATAAGAATATCATAAGTCCAGAATATACCGAAGATAAAGCACACCGGAATAAATACTTGCCAGAAACGGCGGCGCTGGTTCTCCCAGAAAATACGGATATTCAATAGAAAATAAGCGGCGTACATAGCAAGTAAAGGAATTAACGGCAAATGATAGCGCGAGTGCCCAAAAACAACGGCGTGAATAGCAGTAAAATAGAGAATAATTAAAATGATAAGGTAATCAAAAATTTTCGTTTCTCTAATGATTACCTGAGACTGCTTCGCTTCGCTCGCAGTGACAGGGAGAGGCGTCATTGCGATTAAGACTGCTTCGCTCCGCTCGCAGTGACAAAGAGAAGCGTCATTGCGAACCCCTTCTCCCCTATTGTCATGGCGAGGCCCCTCACCCTTTTCTGTCATTGCGAGGCCTTTCTCCCTTATTGTCATTGCGAGGCCCGTAAGGGCCGAAGCAATCTCACCCCTACTGAAAAGTCGCCATAAAAGACCACAAAAACCAAAAATAGCCACCAGGACATAGGCCCCTAAAATACTCAGGGCCACCCCGATCTCCAGCAATTTATTACTAAGTCCGGGGAAAATCCCTCTTTGTATCCCGGCAATAATGGTGCGTTCAAGTTGCCAGAAGTTGGCCGCCTTAATCACTGTACGCAGGGCCGTCAAACCCGGATGCTCTTTCATAAACTCCAGGGCCTTTTTAATGGTCCAGCGCTGTTTTTCCGCCTCATTGAGGCCCGCCAGTTCTTTTTCGTGGCCACGGTACCAGGCAATCTCAGGGGGGTTATCCACCGCCGCCCAGGCCCGGTGAAGGGGCGTGTGCTCGTAATTCCCCATGTAAAGATTCAACCCACCCATGGTATCCACCGCTATGAAATGCCCAAAGACCTGATAGTTGCGGACTATCCAGGGGGAAAGGGCCAACATAGTAGCAAAAATAAAGATAATTCCTGCTAGAAGCCCCTGTTTTTTACGAGGCCAGACCAGAAACAGGAATAAAGCAATAAAAGGGGTTAAGGGATAGGTAACACTTCGTGTAAGGCTTGCCAGCCCCCAGCATATACCGGCTAGGAGTAGATATATCCAGGCCTTACCATTACGAGACTGCTTCGCTCCTTTACACTCGCTCGCCATGACGCAGGAAGCATCATTGCGAGGCTTCTCATCCCTTTCGTCATTGCGAAGCCTTGCCCCCTTTTTGTCATTGCGAGGGGCGAAGCCCCGAAGCAATCTCTCGTTTCCTCTATCTGGTGAGACTGCTTCGCTCCGCTCGCAGTGACGAAAAGGGGATGTCATTGCGAGGGGCGGAGCCCCGAAGCAATCTCTCATCCCGAGTCCACAGAGCACTATCTCTATTCCTGCCATCAGAAAATACAAAGCCAGCAAAAAAAGAAAAATAAAGAGAGTTTCTGTCAAAATTAAATAATTAAAAATCACAAGTGATGGATAAAAGAGAAAGAAGGCCGTAGCCCCAAAAGCTATTTTTTCTTTCCGGAAGATTTTTTGGGCTAAAAAATAAACAAGAAGGCCACTTAGTAGCGCCAGAACAATTTGTATCAAACGCACAGCATTATAATTTTCCGTTCCAAAAATTTTATAGACTCCGGCCAGAAAGGCTGGATAAAGTGGCGGCCGAATAGCCGTAGGTTTTCCCGGCGCCCAGCCGTATTCACCGCGCTCAAGAATAGCCAAGGCCAGCTTATTGTAATGTTGCTCATCAACAATGTTTAAAGGCTGGTTTATAAAAAAAGGAAAAAGTGAAAGCCTAAACAAAAGGGCCGTAGCAAATATAAAAAACAATTTTTTGCCAGCTTTTTTCACACCTTAACTCTTATTATTTTCTAAATTTAGAGTCTCGTCTTCCTTTTTGGCATTGTATGGTTTTTTCGTGAGCTCTCTTCCTTGTATGGTTTTTCGCTAGCTGCTTCCTACTTCATTATTGCGAGGGGCGAAGCCCCGAAGCAATCTCGCCGCCAAAGTAACCTCATCTAAACAGAAGAACTACCAATTATAATCTTTTTCATACTTTAGTTTGATCAGTAAATCTCCAGCCATTTTTTTGAAAACTTCTTTTTCTTCTTTAGAAAAATGGTTTTTCCAATCTCCAGAAACGCCTTTGCGATAAAAACTCTTTTTATTTGCTTGTCCTCTTTTTCTTCCGGTTCTAAACTCAAAAGAAGACTTGTATATCATATTTGTCAAAATCTCGTCGTCATAATTCAGACCTAAAAAATTCAACAACTTTAGAGCTATTCCTTTGTTATTGTTCAACATCTCTTCATAAGAGATAGAAAATAATCCATATTCTTTCTCATATTTCAGTTGATATTCAATCATTTCTTTCCAAAGATTTACACTTTCTTCAAAATTCCAGGACAAATTCATATTTTTAGCATAGTACCTATGAGAAACAACAAAGTCTCTTCCGTCTCTATAAACTACTATTAGCTTACTATTCGGATATGTTTCTTTTATAAATGGTATAGATCGTACATGGTCAGCACTTTTTTCTATTAAAAATTTTGGATTGAATTTTCTAATAAAATATCCAAAAAATTCTTGACAATACTTTTTAGGATCTTCGATATCAATAAGTTTTTTTCTTAATTTATATCTTTCAAAAATACTTAAAGAATACTTAGTTAAAGGCTGCTCTGTATCTTTTAAACCAACTACAGGTTTCCAATATTTACGTACAGGATTTACTAATTTTCTGAGTAAAATCTTGCTATAAGGGGTCCACTTTTCAGCCCAGGCTGTTTCATAAAAAAGAATTTTTGTTCTTTCTTCAGCTTTTTTATTAAATGCATATTTGAAAAGATTAGTTTCTGCCAGACCTATAATATCAGGATGCAGACTGAGCATATTGATTAACCAAGTAGTACCACACTTGTAATGACCAACAATAAAAGCAATATTAGACATAACTAACTAACTCCCAAATCTTTTTAGAAACTAAAGACCAGTCATGCTCCCTGGCCCAGAGGCGAGCTGCCTCGCTCATCTTTTGGCGTAAGGTCTCATCCTGGGCCAGGCGCCTGATGGCTTCTTTAAGTTCCTCTATATTCTTCCCGTCAATAACAAAGCCCGTCTCCCCGTGGCGCACGGCCTCTGGCTGGCCACCTACATTGCCCGCAATAGAAGGAAGCCCTGCCGCCGCTGCCTCCATAAAAACAATACCAAACCCTTCAATCATCGGCCCCACCTGAATAGAAGGCATTACGTAAATATCTGCCGCACAAAAACTCTTTATCTTTTCTTCTTCCGATATTTTACCTAAAAACTTAACCCAGGGTTCTAGGTTATGTTTTTGGACCAACTCTTTGAGCCCTTTTTCCTCTTCGCCAGCCCCAGCTATAACATAAGCGAGAGGGAGACCTTCCTTTCTCAATTCTGCTATAGCCCTGATAACTGCGGCCTGATTCTTGCGGGGTTCCATCCGAGCTACAGTCAGTAAAATCACTGTTTCTTCCGAAAATCCCCAATTCTTCCGCCACTCCTGGCGTTCATTTTTAGGAATTTGATAGTCTTCAAAATCAACACCAAGGTGAACAACGTGTATCTTTTCTTCATCACAGAACTCAGTCGCTAGTTTCTGGGTAGAATAACTATTAGCAATCACTAAGTCTGAAATTTGCAAGGCCTTCCTGGTTAACCATCTCAGCTCCTTACTGGTTTTAGCTACCAGGAACTCTTCTCCGTGGGCATAAGTAATAATTCTTAATTTATCTTTCCATAAAAACTTGAGCCAGAGCAAGTTAGCCGCCTCTGGAATAGCCTTTACCGCATGAATAGTTACAGATTTTTGCGTTTTTTTGAAAAACTTCCAAAGAAAGTAAGAATTTTTAAGAAAGTTTTTATCAATACCCCAGGAGCTAACATGAAAAGGTAAGCGGACAATCTCTGGCAAGTTTTCTGCCGCAAAAAGCTCTTGTACAGTAAAATCTGCGAGTGAAGAAGTCATCTTCGGATAATCCTTGGGATTACTTCGTCGGCCCTTCGGGCCTCCTCGTAATGACCCGGTGGGGTCACTTCGTCGCGCTTCACGCTCCTCGTAATGACCCTGCTGTGGGTCACTTCGTCGGTACTCCGCACCTCCTCGTAATGACCCGTAAGACTGCTTTGTTGCCTCCGGCTCCTCGCAGTGACAAAACGGGGGTGTCATTGCGAGGCTGCACTCTTTTCCAGTCATTGCGAGGCTGCGCCTTTTTTCTGTGTCATTGCGAGGGGCAAAGCCCCGAAGCAATCTCGCCGAAGCAATCTCAGCCGTAACAATCACCGCCGGAAGAGGCCAATAACAGGCCACTTTATAGAGCCAGAGGTGCGCTCCACCTACTTTGGGGAAAAAGTCATAGGTAAAGAAAAAGTCAGGCCTGTTTTTCATCGGCACTTTTTTGAGCCAAATATATAAGAGTATTAGCGAGAATAGCTAAATAAAACTGTATTTCAAAGCCATTCAGAGTAAGAAATAAAGAACAGGCTAAAAAACCACATAAAGACACCAATACCGCGTCACATAAATAATATTCCAGTGAATCACGCAAGAAATAATTTCGGTATTTAAATAATCCCCACACACAACAAAACATGAACAAAATATAAAAAAGGCCAGCAAAAATGCCTGACTCCGCCGCAATTTGCACAAAGGTATTATGAGCCATACGTGGAGTTTTATCAGAATAAAAAGGAAAGGCCTGGCCAAAGGAAGCTAGCCCCACTCCGGTTAAGGGATTATCCATAAGCATTTTCAAACCGGCCTCCCAGGCTTCCAGGCGAGCACGTGCAGAAGATTCCTCTTCGTAAGTCTTAATAGTTTGAGCCCTTTGTTTAATAACAGAACCTCCTTGCCATACATAAGCTATGATAAAAGCTGGTATAAGGGCCACTCCAATAATTTTTTTGGGACTACGAAGACCTGCCAGAAGGCTCACCAGGCCTGCTCCCAAAAGCCCACCTCTTGAAGCCGTAAGAAAAATAGCATGCCAGGCAAAAGGCACCACCAGCCATGCCCCCCAGCGTAAATACCAGCGCTTAAAATACCATCCTAAGTAAAAAAAGAAGGGAATAGCCGTTACAAAGAGCATGGCAAAGTTATTTTCGTCAGAGTACATACCTGCCCCAGTTATATCTCTAGGACCGGAGAGACGAATAAAAAAACGGCCTGAAAAATACTGCATATTGGCCCAATAAGTGAGATATAAAGCGGCAATAGGTAATATAAAGGCAAAATACTTTAGTTTTTTATGTTCAGAGATGCATACCAGGCCAATAAAATAAAAAATAAAAACTTTTAACATGGTTATTAACACTTGATAAGGATCATAAAACCGCCACTTATTAACTACATCTATGTAAGGTCCGGTAAAATAAGAAAGAAAGACAAAAAAGAAATAAAGGACTGAGAACAAAACCAGTTTATTTTTAATGATTTCAAAATTTAGCGCTCCCCGGATAGCCCCGAATAAAAAACCCAAAATAGTGGGGATAGCTATTAAATAAAAAGCTCTTAACCCCTGGAAATGCCACCACCAGATATATTGCGGCCCAAGAATATTAAACATGTAACCAACACAAATTCCAAACCACGGATTTGCCAGGGAATAAAAGGCATTGACTATTAGTAGAAGAAATAACGCTATTTTGCCCATGTCTTATTTATCGGTTGTTAATCTCTTTTAATTATATTAATAGGAGCATTTTTTACATTACAGAGCGTCATCACGAGGCCGCTCTTTTTTCTATGTCATTGCGAGCCATTCCCCTTGCAGTCATTGCGAGGGGTGAAGCCCCGAAGCAATCTCGCATCCGAAGCAATCTCGCCCTAAACTACCTCTCCCAAAACAATCTCATAAACCCTGAGCATGTTCTCCACGTGCCGGTCAAGGCTGAATACCTCTTCGCAGCGGCGTCGGGCCGCTTTACCCATCTCCTTAACCAGTGCAGGGTCTTCTATCAAAGAAACCAAAGCCTCTGCCAGGGCTTCAGGGCTCTCAGGCGGCACTAAAAGCCCTGTCTCTCCTTCAACTATCATTTCAGGTATGCCTCCTACTGCGCCGCCAATAACTGGCCTGGCATGAGCCATAGCCTCTAGAGTGGCGTTCCCGAGCGGCTCAATGTGGCTTGGCACAGTAACAATATCTGCGGTGTCAAGCCACTCGTCCACGTTCTTCTGAAAGCCGCGAAAATCAGCTTTTACTCCAAGTTCCCTGGCCAGGGCTTCCATTTCCCGGCGATAAGCACCTTTACCAGCCAGGTCATCACCAATTATTGCCAGATAGGCCTTTTTCTTCGTCTCCTCTGGCAGAATTTGCCAGGCTTGAATAAGGTCCTGCACTCCTTTGCGTGGAATAATTTGTCCCGCAAAGAGGACTATCGTTTTATCTTCTGGAAGTTTTAAATTTTTTCTAAGTTCTAAACGAGTTTTTTCATCCGCAAGCTTCGGAAGAGGCAGGCCATCATAAACCACCTCTCCAGCATGAGAAGCTAAAGGTGGATAGGCCTCTTCTAAATCCTTGCGCAGAGCTTTAGAAACAAAAACGTGATACTCTACTCCAAATTTCAAAAACCATTTAATGGCCTCACCGTCAAAGATGTAACGGTGATGGCAAATTCGCGGAATCCCAAGAGGCCTCGCCGCATGGCTTACGAATTGGAAACTAGGAAGATCATTTGCATGAACAAGGTCAAACTTCTCTTTTGCCAAATATTTACGAAAGCGAGCAAGCGCCCAGAGGTAATAAGGAAAGTTCAACTTTCCCGTAAATAGCATAGGGAAATAAACCCATTTTATCTCCTGCCTAGAAAATCTTTCTCCCACTTCGTTTTTAGAGCCAAGGGCGCAGATAACTTTGCAGCCCAAACGCTCTAACCCTAGGGCCAACCGCTCCATGGCCACCTCCGCTCCACCAACGAAGGGGGCAAGGCTTACGAGACAGATTTTTAATTTTGGTTCAATATTTGAAGATAGTCTTCCCATAAAAGATGAGAAATAGTCTCCATAGAATAATTTTCTATAACATATTTTCTGGCCTCAATACCCATAGAATTTCTAAGTTCTTCGTTATTTTTTAAAAATATTATAGCTTCTGTTAAAGCATCTATTCTATCTTGTGGAATCACTATACCAATTCTTTCATTTATTATTTCCTTCAAAGCACCTTTGCTAGGATAAGCTATCACAGGGCAACCAGTAGAAAGAGCCTCAAGAACACTAATACCAAAAGCTTCTTCTTTACTAGTAGAGACATATACATCTATTAAATTGTAAAACTCTAAAAGATCATCTAAATGTCCTAAATAAATAAATCTATTTTTCAAAATATCACTAGCAAAATCCAAAAATGCCTGTACATAAGACTCAAATCCAGCTTTAGGACCACCTGCTAACACAAACTTAACTGAATTATTTTCAATCTTTGAAAGGGCATAGACAATATGTTCCAGTTGTTTTATAGGTTGAAGAGCAGCTGCAGCCCCCACAAGAAAGGCATTAGATAGATTTAAACGCTCTTTAGCTAAGAGTTTTATTTTCGGATCAGGATAATACTTGTTAGGATCAATACAATTAGGCAAAACCATAAAAATATTTTTAGGTAGATTCTTTAAGGCTGGAAGTGAATTCTGCATAGCCGATTTACTAACAAAATAAATTCTTTTAAGATATTTTGAATTTTTAAAAGCCCATAAACCAAAATCTTTAGGTATTATTGAGTGAACACTCACAACTATAGGAATTTTTAGTAAATTTGAAAGAAATTTAGATATAGGATAAATATCATGTTCATTTGCATGTATTAACTGAATATCATATTTTTTAACTATTAAAGCTAATTTAACAAGCGACATAAGAAAAGGAATAGGGAATTTTTTATTAGGAAAAGGAAGAGATATATGATAAGAAGGGATTTTACTTTTAGAAGTCCAGTCAAAAAAAGGTCCCTTTTTGTCAAATACTATAACTGGAAATAATTTTGGACTCAAACAACGAAACCATAATTCAGTAGGAACTGTTGTACTTTGTCTATTAGGATTCATTGTTAAGTAAAGAACTTTTAATTTGCCTTTCATGAATTCCATGCTCTATTTAATTTAAAAGAGATAATAAATGATCTATAACGTTCTTTTTATCACATATCTTTGATCGAACTAATGACCTATTTGAATATTTATATCTTAAATTTTTATCTTTATATAAGAGATACATTTTTTTTACCAAATCATCAACATCATTTCTTTGAAATATTAAACCATAATAGTTATTCTCTACTATTCTTTTAAGACCAGGAAGATCACTAACTATACAAGGCAAACCACAAGACATAGCTTCTAAAACAGCGATACCTAAAGTCTCGTTCAAATCAGAAGAAGAAAAAACAAAAACATCAAACATATTTAAAAGATCCGGTATATTACTACGTTCCCCAAGAAAAATAACATCATGATTCAACTCTAATGTTAATGATAAATTCTTATATTCTTCAAATTTTTCTCCAGTTCCAACTATAAAAAGTTTAATATTTTTGGCTCTCTGCTTTAATTTTTTGAAAGCTCTTATTATAAGATCTTGCCTCTTTTGAGAACAAAGTGTACCAACTGTCCCAAAAACAATTTTATCCTCTACATTATATTTTTTTCTCATTTTTAGTCTGATATTATGATCAAATTTAAAATAATCGAGATCAATTGGTGGCCACCACAATTCTTTTCTTATATTTTTAAAAGAAAAAATCTTAGTAAATTTTTCTATTTGAATTGGATTGTTAAATAGAGCTAAAGATATACATTTCATTGACATTTTACAAGTAAAATAAAATCTCCATTGCCAGCGTCCAATTTTCCACAATAAAGTATCAAAGTTAATAGAAAAAGGGAGGGTAGGCATTGCTCCAACATGCATTACTATATTTTTCACTTTAGCTAGCTTAGCTGCTAATATAAATGAAAAAAAATCAGGAGTTCCAGGAATACAAAAAAACAAAGTATCAATCTTTAAATCTTTTATTTTTTTATATGCATCCCTAAAAGTTTTAAAGTCAAATTTTCTAGTATCAACGTTATTAAAATTCAAAACATTGCATTGTGAATTATACCTCTGAAGCAAAACACTAAAATGATCTGAATTAAAATTCCAAACATTAATTTTCATTCCTCTAGAAAGTAATTCTTCACATAACTGTAAAGTTCTCGTTTGTAAGCCTCCTCTTTTGGGAGGGAAATTAGTAAGTACAAGCCAATTTTTATTCATAATATTTGAAAGCCTTAAACTTTGTTCCGGAATCCGACCCCATTTTTCGTACCAAAAAATGGGATCGGATCCTTTACAGTTGTGTTTACAATGATAATCTCGGCAATTTTGCAAAGATCATGGAAATAGCTTCTTGCATTATTTTACAACGCTAATTTCTATATCTATGCAAAAATTTTATTTTTTAGTAACTTGATACATAAATTCTATATCTTCTTTTAAAGATTCTCTTATTTTCTTCTTTTGTTTATCCGATAACTCTTCTTTAGGTTCTATTTTTTTATATTCAAATTTTTTAGCAAAATCTTTTAAACTTTTGGGTACTAAGGGAGAAATTTTATCCCAGGTCTTTGACCACCGTATTTTATGAAGTAATAAATTAGTTTTGGCTACCTTTTTAGGGCGAGGGTTAAAGGCTTTACCTAAAGATTTTGGTTTAAAATCAGGGTCAACCCCTAAGAATTCAAAACATTTTTTTACTGTCTCTTCTGGTCTTTTAACAAGATCATCATACAATAAAAAAAGAATTTGTTCTTTTCTAAAAAGTTCTAAATATGGTTCCATCTGATATTTATATCTACTAAACCACACGTAAAGACTATCAAGCTTTATAGCCTTATTTATAGGTCTAGTTTCATTATGATAATGCACCATATGCCAATAATGAGATATTGCTCTATCAACAGGATCTCTCATTATATAAATCAACTTTACTTCTGGAATTATGTTTTTTATCTTTTCAGCAACTCTAGGGTGTTCTGGAAACTTGGTATAATGGGTAGAAGCTTCTCCTACAGCCTTATATCCCTTAGCGTTTTTAAATAACTCTTCATACCACTCAATCCCTTTATTCCAGTTTATTTTTTCGCAAAAAAAACCAGGTTCTTTAGGATCAGAAACAAAAACATCTGGATGCTCAGAAAGATATTTGGCCAACGAAGTAGTGCCGCTTTTCATCGCGCCAATAATTATAAAATTAGGTAACATTCTTATATAACCTCTTTATCGAAATTTTTTGTTTAATTTAGATAAAAGAAACGACTTTATTAATAAACTTAATAAAGATTTCCAATATTTAAAACTGAAAGGATATAAAAACAAAAATTTTTTTAACAATAATAATCTAGAACGTAAATCTCCATCTTTATAGATTGTCCAATAATCAGAATAAATTCTCTCAGCAATAACTTTTTTAGGAAAAATATGGCTAATATGAGAAATCATATTATTATAATATATCAACTTTTCTGTATATCTAGGATTTTTTTGATGACTAGCTCGATTAAACATATAAATATAAGTTGGTTTTCTTAAAATACCAACTAAATCAAATTCTAAAAAAGAAATTATTTTCCACATAAAATCTAAGTCTTCTGATCTATGAAGTCTTCTATCAAAAAAAATTTTATTCTTTATCAAAAATTCTCTCTCCACTAAGATTGTTGTTAGCCTTGGCGGGATATATTTCAGACAAACACGAGCAAATTGTCTACAATCAACTAGAATATAATCGCTGTCAAAATCAGTTTTAAAGTGATCTAAAAAACCTCTTTTTTTAAGAACTGGAGTCAAAGATTTTAATCTAAAGAGATCCTCATCTGATTCAATCAAAAGAAAATCAGTTACAATAAATTTCAAATTAAATTGAGTCAAAAAATTTATTCTTTCTTTCAATGTATCTCTAAGATATAAATCATCAGCATCCAAAAAAGAAATATATTTGCCCCGCGCTTCAATAATACCTCTATTACGAGCCTCAGAAACCCCTTTATTTTCCTGATAAATATACCTAATTTTTCCATTTCTAAAATAATCAAACAGGACCTCTTTGGTATTATCAGTTGAGCCATCATCAATAACAATAATTTCAAAATCACGAAAGCTCTGAGACAAAACAGAATCCACAGCTTGTTTAATATAACAAGCATTATTATAAGTTGGAATTATAACACTAATTAAAACTTTATCCATAATTTCTTTAATGATTTTTAAGAAAATTATCTACTAATTTCTTAGTAAATCTTCTCAAAACAGAATTAACAATCTGCTCAGCATATCCTAACTCATAAGAAAAAATAGATTTTATTGCATCAGTAAAATAAAGAGGAATACTTTGCTTTTTTAAGTGACCTAATATTTTTATAAATTTAAATGCTGCTTTCAAGCTTTCAGAAGAAGAAAAAGACTGTGAAAATAAAGAAACATTCATAGGATACAAAAAAACAATCTTTGAAGGATTTTCATACTGAATCGCATCAATTAGCAAATCTATATTGGAACAACCAACAAGCCTAATTCGTTCTTTTGCTAATCTCAGAAAGAGGGACTCATTTCTTTCTACAAAATCTCTTGTTAAAGGAAAAAGAAAAATTGTTTCCTTAGGAGGAGGAACATCAATTTCATAATTATACTTTTTAAGCATATTCATAGCAATATAAGTAGTAGCAAGTTGAATATCTTTATCCATTTCTCTCTTCCAGACATAGCATCTGGATTTATCCAAAGGAGCTGTTACTTTTGTTTTCCACCATTCCTTTTTAGAATATAAATGTCGGACCTCATCTCGATTATATATCATAGACAATTCAAATCTTTCATTAATAAAGTTACATACTTTTCCCAGATAATTTTCTGGATTATATATCAACCTCTCATAGGGAAGAACCAACAAATTCGAATAGACAGTTAAATATTTTTCACTTAAGTAGTACCATTCATTCAATCTGAAAATATTAGCTATAGTTGATTTACTAGCCCAGGGAAGCTTTGACATTGATAAAGCCGAATCTCTAAAATCTCGCAAACTACGAATAATAAAGGCGTTTGGATAATATTTCCTTAATTTAGGCAAAAACAATAAATGATTAGGAGTCTTTTCTACCCATCTGTGTTTATTTAATTTTAAGGCATGTAATTGAGTCAAAGCTTCTAATGAAGAATTAACAGAAGGAGGCTTATCAAGCAAAAAAGAATAAATTTCATTTCTACTCAAATCGAACAGCTTATAAATATATTCCCCTGTTAACTTTAAAGAAGTTATATATTGAACAGCGATTTCTGGCCAGTTATTTCTAGATGAAATTTCTTTTTCAATTTTTCTTGTCAAATGACAAAAAAAATGAGTCTCTGGGCCACAATCTAAACGGCTATGCGCAGAAAGCATAGCTGCCAACAAAGTCGTTCCTGACCTGGGGGTCCCTACAATAAAAATAGGTTCATTACTCATAATATTTTACACAATTTAAAATTAATCTTTCTCCCCAAAATTAATTCAACGTTTTCAAATACTTCTTTGACTAAAGAAGGAAAGAAAACAAACAAAGAAACAACATATATTAAAGCACCAAAAATTACCGAGAAAATCAAAATAAATTTCATGTCTAAGTGAAAATATAACAAAATTTCTTTAATAAGATAGGCACTAAAGGCACACCATAAAGAAGAAAATAAAACAGGTAATAAACCTTTATAAAATCTAAGAGGATTAACCTTTAGCATAAAACGAAAAGCACAAAATTGGACAACAAATGATGGAAAAACTGAAAGAAGCATTCCAATAGCTACACCAATAAGCCCATAAAAATAACCCATAAAACTAATAAAAATAATAGCAATAAACAATGTTATAAAAGATATTTTAAACGGCAGATCAGGCCTATTTTTACAATAAAAAATGGCCCCCATATATTGAAAAAGGCACCTTAACACCGCACAAAGACTGAGAATTTGCAAAGGAATTATAATAGGCAACCACTGACTTCCCCAAATAACTGGCACTAAAATATCTGCTATAGCAATTAAACCAAAAAGCATGGGAAATGTTACCAGAGCTACAAATTTGACGGCTTTTAAGTATCCATTAAAAATTTTTTCACTATCGCTTTGGACTTTAGAAAGCGCCGGGAAAACAACCCCCCCAACGGGACTGGCAACACGCTCAATAACCAAATGAGGTAATCTATAAGCAAATTCATATAAACCTAATTTGTAAGTCCCAAGCAAACGGCCTACTATGAAGTAATCTACATTTTGCTTTAAATAATTGGTAATTCCAAAAAGCCAGGTATAAACTCCAAACCTGAACAAATATTTAAAAGCCTCGCGGTGAAAGATAAATTTAGGGCGCCAGCAGCCAGTGCTAAACCAGAGAACAAAATTATAAAAGGCAGCGTTTAGCATCATGCCAATAACCAGGGCCCAATAAGTAAGGTTAGTAAGGGCTACTAAAATTATAGCCGTGCCTGACTCAAGCACAATGGCCACAGCCCTGATGATATTTAACTTTTTAAATTCAAGGTTTTTGGTTGCTAAAGTTTGAGGAATCATACCAATAATTTGGAGCAAAAGGGTAAAGGCAATGACGCGAATGATCGGCTCAACCCTCGGCTCTTTCCAAAACATGGCTGCTAAAGGGGCTGTTAGAAAAACAGCTAGAAAAATAATTGTGCGTGTTATACAGGAGAGCCAGAAACTGGTGCTAAGATCTTCCTGGGTAATATCTTTTTTGACGATAAGCCCGGTGCCAAAACCCATAGAAAGAGCTGTTACAATAAGCTGCTGGTAAAGCAGGGCCATACCGAAGAGGCCAAAATCCGAAGGCTTAAGGGCCCGTGCCAGATAGACACTGGCCCCCAGCCGCACCAGGGTTTGCCAACCGCCACCTGCCACCTGCCAGATGGCCGCTCGCCCGGCTTTTACACCTAACGATTCTTCTGCCATGCGTTAGACCTTAACCCCCTTGAGAGAATTAGGTTGCCTTGCTGAGATTGCTTCGGGGCTTTGCCCCTCGCAATGACACAGAAAAAAGCACAGCCTCGCAAGATATTGTGTTATTATCAACACTTTGAGCTTCCATCTTTTAGAAGTTAATACACTTCTTTTCGGTGCCCTACTTTCAAAATGTATATTTCTTTTTTCTTCCAGTTTACATTAAAAAGAATCCTATAATTTCCTATCCTCAATCTATAATCAGCTAATGGATGATTTATTAGGTGCCTGATCTTAGAAATGTTTGGAAAATTTATTAACTCTTCAATACCCGTTTTAATTTTTTCCAAGTCTTTCCGATCAATCTTATTAAGATCTTTAAAAACACTTTTAGCGTAAATAATTTTAAACATCTAATTTATTCCATATCTCTTCATGCGTTAAAACTTCACCCTTTTCAATTTCTTTCTTTCTTTGTTCAATTTCTTTCTTTAACTTCTGATATTTTTCCTTTTTCAAAAGAATTTTAGCAAAGTAGATAATTTTTTCTTTATCCTCTGGGTCAAGTTTGCTTAAAATATCTAAATTTTTCATAAAAATTCTCCTTCAAAATTAACTTTATACTTTTTCTAAGCCTCAAGTGAAATGGGACTTGATATCTATTTTTCAATTCTAAATCAAATTTAGCATTTCATAAATGCATCTCAGGAGTGATAAAAAGTTGTTCTTAATTTTTGACCTTACTATTAACACTTTTCGGCCTTTTTGAGAATTGTTTGAGGGATTTTTTTGAATTACTTTGCCGTGGTTTTGCCTTGCTGAGATTGCTTCGCCCCTGACGGGGCTCGCAATGACATAGAAAAAAAAGCGCTGCCTCGCAATGACAGGGAAAGGGTGTGCCCGCAATGACACCCCCCGTTTTGTCCCTGCGAGGAGCACATTCCTTGGTGTCACTATGAAGAAATCCCTAGTTTTGTTCGTAAAGGCCAAAGACAGCTACTCTTAAAAGCACAGGCTATCAGGTAGTCTAAATGGCTTTTGGTAGATACGAGGAGGTTCTTTTTTAACTTCCCAGAAACCATTTTCTTCTAAAAATTTGATGTATGAAGGAAAATCAAGATAGGGAGGCTCTGGCGTTTTAAGCCCGGATAGTTCTTTAAAGTCCGGTATCCAATCTTTTGATGATTTCTTTAACTCCATAGCTTTTCGCTATTTCCAAAATTTCTTCTAAAGATACCAGATTATGTTTCAGCATCCAAACAATGTCAGCCCATTCTTTTCCCAGGCGTTCAGGCTGATTTTTAACCGCAAAAATTTTTAATGCCGTTAAGTGCCTTGGAGAAATTACATAAAACATTATCCCTGGAAAAACTTCTTTTTTTTGGGCTTCAAGAGCTATTTTTTTTAAAGTGTCGTCGTCCACCAGAATAAAATCTAAACGTCCGCCAAGAGGATGTAGAAAACTGACAAAACCCTGTGAAGAAGAAAGTGTCTCAAAACCAAATTTTTCCAAAAAAAGTTTTATTCTGGCAATATATGCCTGCCCTGTAAGAAAATCTATATCTGCTGTCATTCTTGAAAGGCCATAAGCTTTGAGAGCAAAAGCTCCTGCCAAAAAAAGAGGAATATTTTCTTTTTGACTGAATTTATAAATGTTTTCCAATAAATGCCTTAAATTTAACAAAATGCCGAGCCTTTAATCTTCATTTTGCCAAAACTTGTTCTTTAACTTGCTTCGCAAAAAAGCACCCCGGCCTAATCCCCCACCACTTCCCACTCAAAGCCTACTATGTTCCTTGCCTTCTTGCTGAACTCAACTCCCACAAGATAAATCTTCTGGCATCTATCAACATACTTCTCGTGGTAACCCCTGACTCTGAGCTGCTCTAAGGCCCTTCCCTCTGGCTCAAGCTCCACCACCTTAAACTCAAATAAGTAACACCTGCCATCAAACATTACCGCCATGTCAAGGCGCCCGTGACTTACCGCTTCTTCTACCCGAACCTCAACTCCAAGGGCCGTAAAATAGCAGTAAAAAATGCTAGCATAAAAACCCTCATAGTGATGAAGTTCCGTCTTGCGATACCAATCATGTGGAATAGATGCAAAAAAACGCCTGAACGCCTCTTTCATTTTCTCTAAATCATTGGCCTCAAGCGCTAAATAAATACGGTCTAAATTCCTTTCTTTCTCCCCTGATACCCGCGTGTACCAGCTTAGCAAATGGTCACTTAAGCTCATCTTCACTTCCAGGTTGGGATAAGAAAGGCGATAAATCACCCTGGGACCCCGCTTCTTTATCTCTTTTATAGACAAATACCCAGTTTGAAAAAGAAGGGGCTCTGGTTCAATGTAGTCCACATCAAAAGAAGAAATCAAATTCTCCCCTGCTTCCAGTCTCTCCAGCTCGGGAATAAAAAAGCGCCTCTCGTAAAGAAGCTTGATAAGAAAAGTAGGCGTGCCTGTTTCAAACCAGTATGGACGAAATTCACGAAAATCAAGAAAAAGCAAAATGTCAAAAGGATTATAAACAGGCTCTCCTAACCATGAGTAACCGTTATACCAGTGGCGCACTTCTTCAAGATCAAGGCCTTCCAGGCGATCAGCAAAAACTTTCTCAAACTCCTCCTGAGTGTAGCCGCAAATAGTGGCGTATTCAGGATGGATAGTTATATCCTTGAGATTGTTTAAGCCAGAGAAAAGAGAAACCTTGCTAAATTTGGTAACTCCTGTAATGAAAACAAATTTAAGATAAGGGTCAGCGTCTTTTAAAACTGAATAGAAGTTTTTCAGTTCTTCGCGAATTTCAATGGCTGTTTCTTTTTTCTCAATATTATCAAGAA
>NZ_LSFI01000046.1 GCF_001642325.1 Thermodesulfatator autotrophicus
GAAAAAGGCTTTTCCCGAAACGCCTGGGACGGGAAAGAAAGTAATACCCCCCTTCGTCAACCAGTTTCTTAATAAAAGGGGTTTTATCCACGTAGTAGTAGTTTTCCGTGCGGATCTTTTCAAAACTCTGGATGCCAACAGGAAGTTTCTTTTTCATAAAGTTATAATTATAGCATTATAATGATATCTGCCTAAAAGCTTTTGCTTATTTTCTAGTTTTTCTGCCAGACCTCCCAGGAGTGTTCCGGGAAAATAGGCCTGGTAAGTGTTATTTCTCGCAAAAGTCTTTCGTTTATTGTTTTACCTGCCAGGTATTTTTCAGCCATATCATAAAGAATCCAGAAGCGTTCAAGGGCTCCAAAGAAAAATTCTTTCATCTTGTCCACAAAGTGGCCGTTTGAGATAACAAAAGCCAGGTCGCTATTCATTGCCCAGAGGACTTCGCGGCCGGCCTGAGCAAGGATTCGCGAAAGCTTATCATCGTTAGAAGTTCCGGCCCTTTTAGCCAGTTCATTTAAAGCTTCTATGGCTTCGTGCACATGGCGATACATCCAGGAAACCGAACCATACATCCACTTATCAAAAGTGCCTTTGTCTCCCCACGAAGAAGGAGGGGGTAATATCTCCTGGTTAGTGGGATAGCGATGCAAATAGTCCGCCGGAGTGATGAGTTCGGTCTGGTTTTGGTCGTAATAAAGTTTTTTAAACAGGAAGTAGAGGAAAAGGGGGCCTTCAAACCAGTGATGGCCAAAGAGCTCAGCGTCGTAAGTGGCTACAGAAAGGGGCTTTTTCCAGAACCAGCCTCTTATGTATTCAAAACGGAAGTTTCGGCCTTCCATAAAGTGCTGGGCATGACGGGCAGCCTTTTCCCTGGCCCAATCCGGGTTATAGGGTTCTTTTTGTAAAGAATAACGGTTGGTTATGCGACAATAGCGAAAAGGTCCGCCTTTTATATGAAAGTCAAGGTAGTCAGGGTCTCCAGGGTAGCCTTCATCGGCACTCCAGACCTGTTTGCCAGTTTCCGGATCGCGCCCAAAAACAGCCACTCGTGAACCTCTCACAAAGACTGGAGCGTGAATGCCAAACTCAGACGGACTATCACCATTTAAAACGGTGTGAGTTTCTGAAAAGAAATAATGTAAATCGTATTCTTCAAGGTATTTTTCAAGGCCGGGCACATAGGCACATTCAGGTAGCCATATCCCCAGGGGCTTACGGCCAAAAACAGCCTCGTAGTCTCGCACTGCGGTCTCTATCTGGGCCCTTATGGCCTCGGGATATCTGGTATAAAAGGGTAAAAAGCCGTGGGTGGCGGCGCAGGTTGATATTTCCAGCTTGCCAATATCCTGGAAATGCTTAAAGGCTTTTGTTAAGTCTTTATCGTAACGCAAGAATATTTCGCGGCTTTCTTCAAAGCGTTTAAGGTGCATCCAGGCGGCAGTTTCAAAGGCCGGGGCCTCTCGTCGCACCCGTTCTATTTCAGCGCGGGCAAGATTAGTAAGTCCTTCAAGGTATTTCAGGAATTCTTCCTGAAGAAGGGGGCAACGCATCATGTTGGTTAGGGTAGGGGAGATATCCAGGGAGAGCTTGAAGTCAACGCCTTCATTAACCAGGTCTTCAAATACTTTTATTAGGGGAATGTAGGTGTCAACCAGGGCCTCATGAAACCACTCTTCAGGAAAGCCCAGAGGCTGCCATATACCTGCAGTCCCATAGACGATTCTCCGTCTCAGGTAGGGAAGATGGGCATGGAGATGAAGGATAAGATAACCAATAGAGTGTTCGGCGGTGCCCATGCGCGATTCAATAGGCCTAATAGTGGGGTGTTTTTCGGGCAGTTCATGGGTGGCGTAAGAGATGGGAGCGTTTCCTGGTGACAGGCGAGCGGTGTGGGCAAGGTTTGAGGGTTCGGTCAACTCAAGGACTTTGCCGTCTTCTCTTACAGCGATGAGTTGTACGCGGTAAGCCTTGTCTGGCTCTACCCAAAGATACCAGTTATCAGCACTTGAAAGGTCAACAGCTACGTCTTTATCAGGATGATGGTAAAGATGGCCGAAAAAGTCGTGATAAACTTTGATATAGGTTGTTACACTTTTGCCAGCGGCAAAACGGCCAAGTTTTTTAGAAAGTTCTTTCTGGTCAAGATGCCAGTATGTAAAAAGACGCCTTTCATCAATGGGCATAAGCACGATTTTTTCTTTCTTCCGAGGGATAAGAAATTCTTGCGAAATGGCAATATCTTTTAAACGCAAATTATCTTTACGGTCATATAGCACCAGTTTGGCCTGGTAAAGGTGGCCGTCAGGAACGGCGTTAATTATCCAATCTCTGGCAAGCCTTATAACACGCCTTTCGTCTGGACGGAAAGCTCTCCATTTTTCTTCTTCAGGGTGGCGATAAAATATTTCCAGCAAAATATCAGTGTCTTTCCAGGTAAGTTTGCGGGGAGTAAGTTCTTCTTTTTCAATTGTTTTCCAGAATTTATCTGGAAATTCCCAGTAGGCTTTAAGGTTAACCTGGTCAGGCTCAATTACCTGGCGGGTAAGAAAGAGACCGAAAACTTCTGGCACAGAAAAAGGTGTCTCTTCAACAATGCTTATGGTTTCAGGGGGCAAAAGCTCAAGGTGAATAATTTTTTTAAGGCTTTTTTGGCTTTCTTTTTCGCAAACGTGAAGTTCTAAAGCCTTAAGCGCACCCAGGACGAGAAAATAATCCTTGAAATCAGCTCTTTGCCATTCTTCTTCAGGGAAGTTAGTAGCCGGGTCTTTATAGCGAAGGATACGCAAAAAAAGGGAAGTATCTTCACCAAAACGGTGGTTGGCGCCAAGCTCAATCTCTCGTCTTACGTTTTCCCAGTCAATTTCTGAAATCGTAAGGTGATGGCGCCTTTCATTTTCAGAGACGAAAACCACCTTTGGGGTGTAATGAAAGGGGGAAATCATCTTTAAAAGAGGCCTTTTTTTACACAAAAGCCTGGCCTGGTACTCACCTGGAGAGAAGAGTTCTTCAGTTTGGTTCAAGAAATTTACCTTGCGCGAAAGGAGACAGGTGCCTCCTGAGAAAACTTCAAGATAAAGGTCTTCCTCAGGGTAGTGGACCTGGCGGTGAACGTCGTCTTCCCAGGAAAATTTAACAAGTTTTTGGGCTACTTCTATTTTCATAAGGGCTCTCCCAGAAAATTTTTTCTTTTTTAAGGATAACTGATTTTTGGACTAAAAGGTGCAAAAATTTTTCTTCTTTTTGAGATGGTTTGGGAAGGGCGGTGCGGGGGTGTCTGGGGGCAAAAGGGCAGGGCGGTAAAGCCTTTTGGGCTACTTCTTTTAGGCCTATCAGGGAAAGCTTTTCATAGACTTCTTCTTTGGTTAAGGCAATAACTGGCCGCAAAACAGGCACTCTTGGAAAATGAGAGATAAATGAAAGGGCAGGGAGTGTCTGGCTTGCCTGCTCCCCTAAGATGTCGCCGGTAGAAAGGGCCAAAAAGCCTTTCTTCTCGGCTATTTTCTGGGCCAAAATGAGCATCAGGCTTTTACAGAAAAGACAAATTTTTCTTTTAGGGGCCTTTTCGGCTAATTCTTCAAGAAACGGCCGGTACTTCAGGGTGTAAAAATCAAGGCTTAAATCTGGCAAAAAATAAGCAAGTGCTCTGGCGGCCTGGGTTACTTTTTCGTATCTTTCGTTTTCTTCGTCATCAAAGAAAAGAAGGCTCACTTTTTGTCCGCGCCTTAAAAGGAGGTAAGCGGCTAAAAGAGAGTCTGGCCCACCAGAAAAGAGCACAAGCACTTTTTCGCCTGTCCCCACTGGCAGGCCGCCAGGGCCTTTTCTGGGGTTGGCAAGCAAAAAGAGCCTGTCTTTACGGCCTTCTATGAGCCAGTAAAGGTGTTCTGGCGGGTAGTTATCCCATAAAGAATGCCTTTTCTGGGCCTCTTCAGCCAGCATTTTAAGGAGGTTCTTTTTTAGGGAAAGGGCCTTTTCACGCCAGGCAGGCTCTTTGGCCTTAACATAGATTTCGTAGGTAAATGGGCGAGCAGGCAAGAGGGCCTTAAAGTCAAAGCCTGCCTTTATTTGGTAAAAACGGAAAACTTTGCCTGTCCCCAAATGCGAGATAAGGGCCTTTTCCATTTCTTCGGGGCCTCTCAGTAAAAGGCGGCTATGAAATCCTTTTATCACCGGGGAAAAACCCAGTTTTTCAAGGCGGGTCTTGAGGGTTTGCTGCCAGGTATCTATAAAAGCCTTTTGGGTGCCAGGCTTTTTGGTGCCAATTTCTCCTGAGGGGCTAAGCAAGAAAGCTACTTCTTTTGCCACCTGCCGTCCTTTACTCTGGGTTTGTTTTTTACCGGGCCTTTGTAAACATAAACAAAAGCGTGAAGAGTTTTTCCATCATCTAGTTTTACCGGAAGTATCTTTCGTTCGTATTCATGGCCTTCGTCTTCCACTTCGTCAAGGATAAAGAGCGTTTTTAAGTCTATCTCATAGACTTCTCCAAAAACAGTCCCCTTGCCCGGCACAATCCCTGGATACCAGCCAAAGTCATACATTTCATAGCCAGAGAGCGAGGCCTTTCCCACAAACTTGGCATCTTTAAGATAACGATGGAGGCTGAAGTCCCTTTTTAAGGTGCCGTAAACAAAAACCAGGTAGCGCATTAGTTGTTTGAGCTATCAACCGGGTAGAGATGAACATCCCTTTGTGGGAAAGGAATGGTGATACCTTCTTTCTCAAAGTGTTCGTGAATGCGTTTAATTAACTCGTGGGTAACAGGGCCTTTGTGCCTTGGGTCGTCAACCCAGCATAGGAGTTCCAGGTTAATAGAAGAGTCGCCAAAATTACGATAACGTATGCGGGGTTCAGGGAACTTTTCCACGTGAGGGGTGTCTTTCACCAGGTCAAGTAAAACCTTTTCTACTTTTTCGAGGTCTGAACCATAGGCCACGCCCACTGGAAGCCTTAAACGAAATCGGGGTTCAGGGGCGCTTTCGTTTATTATTTTAGAGTTGGCCATAATGGAGTTAGGAATGGTAATAATAATGTCGTCTCTGGTGCGAATACGGGTTGAGCGAATGCCTACGTCTATCACTTCTCCACGCTCTCCAGAATCAAGAATAATATAATCACCTACCTTGTAAGTTCGGTCTAAGAATAGAGAAATACCCCCAAAAAAATTGGAAAGAGTTTCACGGGCAGCCAGGGCTACCGCTACACCTACAATTCCTGCTGAGGCCAGAAGAGGAGTTATATTTATCTGCCAGAGGCTTAAGAGTATCAAGGTTCCGGTGAGAAAGATGATCACGTAAGCGACATTTTTTAGAAGGACCAGCATGTCCGCTCCGAGATGGCCAAAACGCTCGGCAAAATAACTCTTGCGCCTGGTTACCCAGCGGACGATACGAAAGGCTGTAATTATCCAGATGAGGACAATCAGGCTTTTTATAAGGCTGGTGGTGATAAATTCTGTGCGGCCACCAGGTCCAATTTCATAAATGGCGTGAAGCGGCCCAAGAAGAGCGATATTTAATACCACTGGCCAGTGAACAAAGTGTAAAAGTTCGTCATCAAAGGAGAAAGAAGTTTTTTGGGTCAGACGTCTCAAAATTCTCTTAAAAGTGAGGTCAACGATTTTGGCAATAATTAAATAAAGACAAACAATGGCTAGAGGGCCAAGCCAGGCATGAGAGGTAAGTTTTAACCACCAGGCCTTAACTGCTTCATTCATGTTAGAGACTATATCCGAAGAGGAAAAGGGTTACAAGAATTTTGGGGCAGGCTTTACTGAAAAGGTTTTGCCTACCTTTTGAGAGCGTGTTAAAAAGAAAGCGAATAAAAAGGAGGCTAGTATGGCTCATAAGCAGGTAAAAGTTATTGTTACCGCTGGTTATGGCACTAACTGCGAACGAGAGACTGCCCACGTGTGCCGCGAAGCCGGTGCTGAAAAAGTAGATATTGTTCATCTTAGCGAACTCGTTTATGGTGAAAAACGCCTTGACGACTATCACTTGCTTTGTCTTCCGGGTGGTTTTCTTGACGGCGACCATTTAGGGGCAGCTAAAGCTGGGGCTCATCGTTTTCGCTACGCCAAAGTAAAAGGCCGGGAAGAACGCCTTCTTGACCAGATAATTAATCTCATAGAAAAAGGTGGCCTTATAATTGGAATATGTAATGGTTTTCAACTGCTGGTTAAGCTCGGGCTTTTGCCAGGCTTTAATGGTAATTATACCCAGCGGCTTACCAGCCTCACTTACAATGATTCCGGCCGCTTTGAAGACCGCTGGGTAAAACTTCGTATTAACCAGGCTTCTCCCTGTGTTTTTACCCGCGGCCTAAAAGAAATGTTCCTTCCCATAAGACACGGAGAAGGAAAATTTGTAGTAAAAGATGACGAAGTCCTTAAAAGGCTTAAAGCCCAGAACCAAATAGTGTGCCAATATATCCATCCTGTTACCGGGGAACCAACCACTGAATATCCCTTTAACCCTAATGGTTCTATTCTTGGTATTGCGGGCATTTGTGATGAGACTGGCCGTATATTTGGCCTTATGCCTCACCCTGAGGCCTACAATCATCCCACCAACCATCCTCGTTGGCGTCGCGAAGAGATAAAAGACCCACTGGGAACAGTGCTTTTTAAAAACGCCATAAATTATATTCGCGAAAATTTACTCTAGATGACTGCCGCTCAACCTGAAGAACCTTACAAATTAGCTATTAAAGCCCTGCAAAGACTTCGCCGTAAATTAATTTTTGGCATATTAAGCTTGCTGCTTTTAACTGCGAGCTTCTATATAATTTCACCTCACATTATTTCTCTTTTGCAGCGGCATTTAAATCAGGAACTGGCCTTTTTTGGTGTTTTTGAACCTTTCCTGGCCCTGGTAAAAGTAGCTATTGTTTGCAGCATTTTAGTTCTGATCCCTTATGTTTTATGGTTGGTATGGCTTGTTTTTTGTGAGATTTTTGGTTTTAAACGTCGTACCGGCTTTTTGTTTATTTTAGTGGGTATGCTTCTTTTTTATGGAGGAGTTAGTTTCTGTTATTTTATAACCTTGCCTTATGGCGTTAAGTTTTTGCTTTCCTTCCAGAAGGAAAACATTGTTCCCACTATTTCTGTAGGGCATTTTGTCAATTTTTGCGGTATGTTTTTGCTGGCTTTTGGAACTATTTTTGAACTACCTCTTATTATGGTGTTGCTAAGTAAAGCCGGGATAATAAATCCTCACAGGGTAGGGCGCTTCAGGAGACATGCTATTTTGATAATAACCATCCTGGCCGCCGTGCTAACTCCCACTCCAGATGCCTTCAACATGGCTTTAATGGCGGTGCCCCTTTATCTTCTTTTTGAGCTCGGGCTTATCTGCAGTAAACTGGCTGTTAAGAAATAGGCTTTTTGTTTGTGTTACACTACCCTGAAAACACCAGCGCGCCTTTCGTCAGCTGCTCCTTCAAAGTGGTCATCAACCAGGTGTACCCCTCCGAAATATAAATCCTTTTCTGGCCAGATGTTTATGGGACAATTAAGTTCAGCCAGCACTTCTTCAGATACGCCTGGTTCTATCTGAAGCACTTCACCATCGTAGTGAAAGCGAGGAGCAGAAACAGCTTTATAAGGTGGCAAATGAAAATAGGCCAGGTTAACGATAACCTCAAAGATGGCTGAACGGATACGTTTGCTCCCCCCACTTCCTAGGGCCACTCCCCTGCCATTCAAAAAGCAAATACTTGGGGCCATCATGGAAGATATGCGTATTCCTGGAGGGTCGGCAAAAAAGCCGCGGGGATGAAGGTCATCTTCACCCATTATGTTGTTTAAAACGATTCCCGTCCCAGGAGCTATAAAGCCCGAGGCCTCACCAAAAGTCATGGTAAGGGAAGCAAGGTTTCCTGCTTTATCAGCCACACTCATGTGTGTGGTGCCGCGAGTAGCCAGGGGGCGCTTCAAGAGCTCAATGGCCCTTTTGGGGTCTTCTTTAACTATTCGTTCTCTAAGTTCGTGAACCAGGATTAAGGTTTCAGCTAGTGCCTTTACATGTTCCTTGCTCAGGAAGCTTCCCTTTTCAAATAACTCTTCAAATATCTTGAGGGAGAGGCTAACCATTGGCCCTCCAAACGATGGTGGAGGATTGGTTAGAAGCCTTCCCTTTTTGAATTCAAACTCAAGGGGTTGGCGTTTGATAACCTGATAACTTTTGAGGTCCTCAAGGGTTAAAAGACCTCCACCTGAGGCCATCATATCAACTATTTTTTGAGCGATTTCTCCCTGATAAAACTCTTCAAGGCTTTGAGGCAGGCTTTCCAAAAAATCAGCCAGGGCTGGGTTTTTGATTATTTCTCTCGGTTCAGGAGGTCTTCCTTTAGGGAAAAATATGCTTTTCATTTCCTCGGTAGCTGTAAAAATTGGGGTGAGAAGCTTAAAACAATAGGCCTGAAAAGAGTCCACTTCAAAACCTTCTCGGGCAAAGCGCACCGCTGGACCTACCACCTCTTTTAGGGGTAAAGAACCAAGCTCCTGGTGAAGGGTTACCAAACCTTTTAAAGTGCCAGGTACAGCCACTGAGGCCAGGCCAATATGAAAGTCCTGTGAAGAACCGATAAAGTTTATGGTTACGGTTCTGAAATCAAGGTTTTCTGGTTTTTGCTTAAGCCCTTTTCCTGGAGTATCCACAAAGAAGTCGTAAACCAGGGCCTTTTTGGCCTGGGCCACATAAACTGTGGCAAAGCCTCCCCCGCCAAGGCTGGTTAAGCCAGCCTCTGTTACCCCTGAGGCAAAAGCCGCGGCACAAATTGCATCAAAAGCATTGCCACCAGCTTCCAGAATTTCGCAAGCAGCCAAAGCGGTATATCTATTCCCACAGGCTACGGCTCCTTTCATTCCCAGAACTCCTTTTTCATAGTGGCCATGATTTGGCGAAAGTTAGCGCCCTTTTCAAAAAGCGCAAGCATTTTAAAAGAAACAGGTTTTTCATTAAGGATGGATTCAATCCGTAAAAGATAATCAATAATTTCCAGTTTATTAGCTAGAGGAGTTAAGTCTTCAAGAAGCTCAGCGGCAAAAGTGGCAAAGTTGACTCGCCTTAAGGTTTGCGGGTCAACCATGGTGCCAGAAAGGCCGTGGCGCGCGGCCTGCCATTTACCAAAAGCTATGGCTTCATAAGGTAGGCCAGGGGGATTTTTGCCCTCAAGGAACTTGGTGGCCATAGCCTGTATGAAAGCCACGATGGCAAGTAGGTCTTTAAACCGGCCAGGGACATCGCAGGCTCTTATTTCTATGGTGCCAAGCGTTGGTTGTATTCTAATATCCCACCAGAGGTCTCTAAAACCTTCAATGATTTTGAGTTCTATTAAAAGGTTTATGGTTGTTTCAAATTCTTGCCAGGAAGAAAAGCCCCGGGGAAGCCCGGCCAGGGGCAAGACCTCAAAAAGTTTGGTGCGATATGAATGAAACCCTGTTTTAATACCTTCGTAAAAGGGAGAGGAAGTGCTTAAGGCCAGAAACAGAGGCAAATAAGGCCTCAGGGCATTGTAGACTCTCAGGGCTTCTTCCTTCCCTGGCATGCCCAGATGGATATGAAGCCCTTGGGCAATAAAGCGTCTTCCCACCAGTTGCAGTTCCTCAAAAATGCGTTTGTAACGCTCATCTTCCCAGACAGGTTGTTCCCCGGCCTTAGCTTCTGGATGAAGACTTGCCGCCCAAATTAAAGCTTCTTCCTGGCTGGCCAGCTTCTCAAGGGCCTTAAGACCTTTTTCAAGGAAAGTTTCGGCCTCATTTAAGTGATGGCAAACCGGAGTTACCAGTTCAACCATGGATTGGTAAGCTTCAGGTCTCAACCAGGGCTTTAACCAGGAAGGAGCCTTTTTTATTAAAACAGGCCCTTTGGGGGTTAAGTTCCAATCTTTTTCCGCAATGACTTCCAGTTCTATTTCTACACCAAGGGTTAAAGGTTTGCTTGTTTTGAAGGAAAAACTTTTACGAATCTTCCTTCTCCCTTAGCTTTTTTAGTGCCAATCTTGCCACCTGGGCCAAAAATTTAGCACCAACGGGAAGGGCCCGCTCGTCAAAGTCAAATTTAGGGCTGTGAGCCGGGGCTTTTTCAAAACCCTTTTTAACGGCCCCAAACCTTACGAAACAGCCTGGTACTTTTTTAAGATAAAAAGCAAAGTCTTCTCCCCCAAGGCTTGGATGTGGTTGTTTTAAAACGCCTTCTTTGCCTACTATAAGTCTTGCAGCTTCCCTGGCAATTTCTGCTTCTTCTGGAGTATTTATCACTGGGGGATAGCCTTCTTTGATTTTGAGCTTAATATGGGCTCGGTGTAAGTCTCCCACGCCTTTGGCAATGCGCTTAAGACCATCAATGATTCGCTTTCTTACTTCAGGATGAGTGGAGCGAATGGTTCCTTCAAGGTAGGCTCGCTCAGCGATTACGTTATGGGCTGTGCCTCCTTCAAACTTACCCACTGTTATGACGCAGGGATAGGCCGGGTTAACTTCTCTTGAAATAATAGTCTGAATGTTTACTACCAGAAGCGAACCTACTACTACGGCGTCAATAGCTTCGTGAGGCCAGGCTGCATGCCCGCCTTTGCCTTCAATGTTTATGGTGAAAGTGTCTGTAAACGCACAGATAAGGCCTTCATTTATGGCTATTTCTCCCACTTTGAAATGCCGGTCAATATGGCCGCTGAAAATGGCAGAAACTCCTTTTAAGGCCCCGGCTTTTATCATTTCAAGGGCGCCTGCTCCCTTTTCTTCTGCTGGCTGAAAGATGAAACGAACTCTCCCTGACGGTGGATTGGCCTTAAGAAGGTGAGCTGCCCCAAGGAGCATGGCCACGTGGCCGTCATGGCCACAGGCATGCATCACTCCAGGAATTTTAGATGCAAAAGGAAGGCCTGTTTCTTCCTGGAGGGGTAGCGCATCCATATCTGCCCTTAAGGCTACGCATGGGCCTTCGTGCCCAAGTTCAGCGACTATTCCGGTTTTAGCCACTCCGGTGCGGTAAGGGATATCAAGGCGGCTCAACTCCTCGGCAATAAGGGCCGCGGTGCGGTGTTCTTCATAAGCAAGCTCTGGCCATTCGTGGATGTTCCGTCTTATTTTGATTAGCCATTTAAAAAATTCTTTATCGTCTTCCGGGAACATGATCTTATATTGCCTTGTTTTTCCGATATCTTGCCACTAAAAGCAACTTTTGCCTAGCATTACTGGGGTATAAAAAATAAGACAATTCCTTTGAAAATAGCCTCTGGCCTCATTGCATCTTAGAGGGACAGGCAAAAATCTCAATGACTTGGCTCCCGGTAAAAATAACTGCACTATCTTCTAAAACTCTAAAACTTTGCCTGTCCCTATTTTTGATGATTGCCTGTCCCCATTTTTTGATTAAAAAGATATAGCATGAGTCATGATTTAATTTTTTCGTTGGAAGTTAAGCCTTCAAATCTTTTCCCTCTGTTTTCTTTTCTGGAAGAAAAAAACAGAAACGATTTCTTTATTTTTCTTGAAACTTCTAAGGTTCTTCCTGGAGAAAAAAGGCATTTTTTGTTTGAAAACCCACAGGCTGTTTTTCTCTTTAACCCTGGCGATGATATGACTCTCTTTTTTCGTAAGCTTGAAAAGGCCCTTTCAGCAGGGTTTTGGCTCGCAGGCTATTTTAGCTATGAATTTGGCTATTTTTTAGACAAGCGACTTTTACCTCTTTCCACTAAAAAAACCTTTGCTCCTCTGGTGGTCCTGGGGGCTTTTAAAACCCCCCAAATTTTTGAAGCTAAAATTTCCCACTTTTATGAAACAGGCTCCCTTGAGCTTAACGAATTAAGGCTTTCCTTAAGCAAAGATGAATACATGGCAAAAATTCACCAGATAAAAGATTTTATAGCCTCGGGAGACACCTACCAGGTGAATTTTACTCTTAAGTATCACTTTTCCTTTTATAATAATCCCCTTAGCTGGTATCTAGCGTTAAGACACAAGCAAAGGGTTTCCTACGGGGCCTTTATGAAAACTCCGTCTTTCTGGGTGCTGAGTTTTTCACCTGAACTTTTTATTAAGATAGAAGACACCACTATTTGGACTCGCCCAATGAAAGGTACCGCTCCCCGGGGAGCTAATCTTTTGGAAGATGAAAAGATCTCCAGTTTTCTGGCGTCAGATATAAAAAACCAGGCGGAAAATATAATGATTGTTGACCTCTTGCGTAATGACCTGGGCCGGGTTTGTGAGCCGGGAAGTGTCTGGGTGCCAAAGCTTTTTGAAGTTGAAAAATATGAAACAGTCTTTCAAATGACTTCAACGGTGAAAGGAAAATTAAAAAACTTTAACCTTTTTAATCTTTTTAGGGCCCTTTTCCCGTGCGGTTCAGTGACAGGAGCCCCCAAAATACGCACCATGGAAATTATTTCTGAACTTGAAACTGAGCCGCGAGGAGTTTACACCGGGGCCATTGGTTTTATCTCTCCCCAAAAAGAGATGGCTTTTAATGTGGCTATTCGCACCCTTTTTATGAACAAAGATAAAGGCGAGTTTGGTATTGGCTCAGGCATTGTTTGGGACAGTGAGCCAGAAAAAGAATACGAAGAATGTCTTCTTAAAGCCCGATTTTTAACAGGCCAGGAACCTTCCTTTGAACTTATAGAAACCATGTGTTTCATCCCTGAAGAAGGGGTAAAGCTTTTGCCCTTTCACCTTGATCGCCTAAAGGCTTCAGCCACTTATTTTGGCTTTCCACTTGAGGAAGATAGATTGCAAAAGATATTAGAACAAACATTTAGCAGCCTTAATGGTCCAGCTAAATTGCGTCTTCTACTGAGAGAAGACGGTCGGTTGAGGCTTGAGGCTTATCCTTTTCCTCCTTCTCCCAGAGAGATAAAAATTGCCCTGGTGAAAAAAGATTATGCTCCTCCCAAGAAATTTCTGCTTCACAAAACTACCCATCGGGACTGGTTTAACCGCTGGCAAAAAGTTGCTCAAAAAAATGGCCTTTTTGACGTGATTTTTTATGATGAAAAAGAAAGGATTCTTGAAGGAACAATTTCCAATATATTTTTGCAAATCAGCGGCAAGTTATATACCCCACCCACAGAACTTGGCCTATTACCCGGAGTTTTGCGAGAAAGCCTTTTAGCCCAGGGTAAAGCTGAAGAAAAAGAGTTATACCTAGAGGACCTTGACCGGGCAGAACGAATATTTGTGGGGAACGCCGTAAGAGGCCTTTTGCCAGTTAGCCACTATTTTAAGATGTAAGAAAAACCGGCCTTCCGTTAGAAAGAAATACTACCTCACCTGGGTAGATAATAAGGGGTTTAACACCCTGTTTTAAAGCTTGTTTTTTAAAGAGCTTTGGCGGATCATCAAGGGCTTCGTCTCCCAGCTTATAAGCTCCCCAGTGGATAGGTGTACCTAAGCTTGCGCCTAATTCCTGGCAAACTTTAACCGCCTCTTCTGGACTGAGGTGAAAGGGAGCCATTAGTTCACGGGGAAGGTATGCCCCTGAAGGAACCAGCGCCAGGTCAAAGGGGCCGAAAAGAGCCCCCAGTTCCTTGAACCCAAAAAAATAGCCCGTGTCTCCCCCAAAAAAGATTTTGAATTCCGGAGTTTCAATAATAAAGCCAGCCCAAAGAGCCAGGTTTGTATCGCCAATATTTCTTTTTGACCAGTGTTGTACCGGAACAGCCCTTATAAGAAGAGATGATTCTTCGTATGTTTCAAGCCAATCAAGCTCAACAATAGAATTTCCCAGATAAAGGGAAAAATTTAACGGCGTTATGATTTTGGGTGTGCCTGGAATCTTCCGCAAACTCTGGAGGTCCAGGTGGTCCCTATGGGCGTGGCTATAAATAATAAAATCAATAGGTGGGAGATTTTCGGGGGCAAGAGGAGGTGGAGTATGTCTTTTGATTATGCCACTTATGTTTCCGAAAATAGGGTCAAATAAAAAGTTTTTTCCTGAAAGTCTCAAAAAAACTGTATTGTGGGCCAGAAAAGAGATAATGGGGCCATTTTCTCCACAAAGAAGGGAAGGAGAAAGAGAAAATACCGGAAATCTGCTATTTTCTTTAACAATTAAATGGGAAAGCTTCCATTTGAAAATTTTGGCAAGCTTTGGCGCTTCATAAGGGAGCCAGGGGTTTTTAAAGCGCCCATCTGGCTGGTGATGTTTTTTCTGGCGAACAATTTCTAGAAGAGAATAGTCCTCACAGTTTTTCATGTCCATAATATAAAGGCAAGATTTCAAAATGGCGAGGAGTTTTAACCCTAAAGGCGGACCGCCTCGCCACTTCCCACCTGTTTCCCTCAAACCTATTTAGAAAAAGACCTTTGTGAAACTCTAAAATATTGAAGTTTTTATATCTTAAGGGAAGAGATTGCTTCGCCACTTCGTGGCTCGCAATGACCGGAATAGTATGGCTCCCAATGACTCCTTTCCTGTCACTGCGAGGGGGTTCCTCGCTCTCGCTCGGGACAGGCGAAAAGGAGTCCATGCCACACAGCTTATTCAAAGAAAACCAGGCTTAAAGGACCCTTGCAGGGCTTGAGCCAAGTCCTGATAGTAGGGAGATTTCGAAACATCCCTGCCGTTTCAGAAAAAAGGAGCAGGAGAACCTGCTGAAAGGGCCGCTTAAGGATTTGGGGCTGCATCATCTTGCATGTCAAAGGTTTAAATAAACGCATTTATTTTTCTAAAGTTTTAGAGCCTGGGAAGATTACTCTTCCAGCTAATTTTACGTTATATCCGGCCAAACTGCTGGCAAGGTCTTTAAATTCATCACCTTGAAGAAGGGCCAGAAAGAACTGAACGTTTTCTTGAAAGAAGAATTCCTTAGGAATAAGCAAATCATAGCGTTCCTGTTTCACTGGGATAAAGTCAAGCCCTAAAAGGTTAGCTACAGCTTTAATGGCTATTCCGGCCTGGGCTTTACCAGTGAAAATAGCTAAACCTACTTCAAGATGACTGTTATATTCTTCTCCCTCCAAATCTTTAGAAGAAAAGCCTATTTTTTGGAGTTCATGCTCAAGGAGGATTCTGGTGCCTGTCCCTTCAGGACGCAAAGCCACTTTTAGCTTCTTTTCAACTAAATCTGCTATTGAATAGATTCCCTGCGGATTTCCTGGTGGTAACAAAATTCCCTGCTCTCGAAAACAAAAATTCACTACCGCAGGCAAAGGACCTTCAACTCTTTCTTGAAGATAGGCAAAGTTGTATTCTCTTTCATCTTCTTCCATTAGATGGGCAGTGGCTATGTGACAGAGCCTTTTGGAAAGGGCTCTTAGTCCACCCATACTACCTACCGAAGCAAAAACTGCCGGACTATCAGGGTAACGACGATTGTAAAGAGCTATAGTCTTTTCCAGCAAAGGATCATTACTTCCTATGATTACTAGAAGATTTTCTCTAGTTTCTGCTCCAAGACCAGGGTGGTTAATTACGTGCTTTTCAAGCCAGGCTTCTACCAGATGTTTGGGAAAAAGCCATTTTCCAGTAACTTTAGTGGCCGGGAGCCCTTTTTCTGTTATTAGCTGATAAACCACCTTTTCGTTTACCCCTAAAAACTCTGCTACCTCTTTGGTAGAAAAGTAAGATTTTGGGTTGTTTCTAGGCACTTTATTCCTCCGACAGAATAAAATAAACTTTAAACAACTTTTTATGACTTGATTTCCCCTCTAGTTATTTTATAGGTTATGTCCAAATAATCAAAGGAGGTTAACATGAAAAAGCTGTTTTTATTTTTGATGTTCTTCATTATGGCACTGGCTTGGCAGGCTTGGGCAGGAGATAAAGTCCTGCGCATGGCCACTACCACCAGCACTGACAACACCGGCCTGTTAGACTATCTCGCTCCCATGTTTGAAAAAGACACCGGTATCAAACTCCAATGGATAGCAGTGGGGACAGGCAAAGCCCTGCGCCTTGGCCAAAATTGTGATGTAGATATTCTTTTAGTTCATGCCCCTGCGGCTGAAAAGAAGTTTGTGGCAGCAGGTTACGGCATAAATCGTCGGGAAGTGATGTATAATGATTTTGTTATTGTTGGCCCGCAAGAAGACCCGGCTGGCATTAAAGGTCTCTTTATAAAAGAAGCCTTACAAAAAATAGCTGCGAAAAAGGCAACTTTTGTAAGCCGTGGAGATGACTCTGGCACCAACAAAAAAGAACTGGCACTCTGGAAAATGGCAGGTATTGACCCCAAAAAATTAGATAAAGAACCCTGGTATATTCAAACCGGCCAGGGAATGCTTGCCACTTTAAACGTAGCAGCTGAAAAGAAGGGCTACACCCTTACTGATCGTGGAACTTATATAAAGTTTGAATACAACCACAAAGGGAAGCCCCCTCTGGTTATTCTTGTGGAGGGAGATAAGGCTCTGCGTAATCAATATAGTGTCATAGAAATTAACCCTAAGCGCTGCCCTAATGTTAGAAATGACCTGGCTCGTGCTTTTTCGGACTGGATAACCTCTCCTAAGGCCCAAAAAGCCATTGCTGAATTTAAACTTCTTGGCAAGCAGTTATTTATTCCAGAAAAATAATTTGCTCTCCCTAAAACGGAATGGGCTACATTACAGAAGGAATCATAAAAGCCTTTGAGCTTCTAATAACTTTTGACCCTGAAACCTATTCAGCCATTGAGGCCACACTTAAGGTTTCAAGCTATTCTATGGCGGCAAGCCTGGCTATAGGTATTCCTCTGGGATTTTGTCTGGGGTTCTATGAATTTCCGGGGAAAAGGTCGGTAAGGACCATCGTTGACACCCTTCTTGCCCTCCCCACAGTGCTAATAGGGCTTTTGGTTTATGCTTTACTTACCCAAAAAGGCCCTCTGGGCAAGTACGGTCTTTTGTTTACCCTTAAAGGGGTGGCCATAGGCCAAGCTATTTTGGCTTTGCCCATTGTTATTGCCCTTACGGCCACAGCGGTAGAAAGCCTTGACCGTAATCTTCGTATAACTCTTCTTTCTCTAGGCGTAAATCGCTTTCAACTTCTTCTCACTTGCCTTTGGGAGGCTCGTTTTGGCATATTAACAGCGGCGGTAGCGGCTTATGGCCGGGTGCTTACGGAAGTGGGAATATCTTTAATGGTTGGCGGAAATATAAAGTGGCATACTCGCACTATCACCACGGCCATCGCCCTTGAAACCTCTAAAGGCCAGTTTGCCATGGGCATTGCCTTAGGCCTGGTCTTACTTACCATAGCCCTTCTGGTAAACTTAAGTCTTTCGTTCCTGAGGAAGCGATGTTAAGTCCCATTTTTGAAGTTAAAAACCTTGTTCATTCTTATGGCGCCCAAATAGCTTTAAAAGTTGACCATCTAACCGTTGAAAAAGGAGAAATTATAGCCTTGGTAGGGCCAAACGGAGCCGGTAAAAGCACTCTGCTTAAAATTCTCGGCTTGGTTGAAAAACCAACCTCAGGAGAAATCTTTTTTAAGGGAAAACCAGCCAGGCCTTTTAGCCAGGTTTCAAGAAAAATAAGCCTTCTTCCGCAGCAACCTTTTCTACTAAAACGCAATGTATTTGATAACGTGGCTTATGGGCTAAAAATTAGAAAGATTAGAGATAAACAAATCTTGCGGGAAAAAGTTTATAAGGCCCTGGAATTAGTGGGGCTTTCTCCTGAAGAGTTCGCCAGAAGACCGTGGTATGCCCTTTCTGGAGGAGAGACGCAAAGGGTAGCTCTGGCTTGCCGTTTAGCCCTGGAACCAGAGGTTTTACTTTTAGATGAGCCCACAGCCAGTGTAGATGTTTACAGTGCTCAGCTTATAAAAAGGGCGGTATTAAAGGCTCATAATTTGTGGAATACCACTGTTCTCATAGCCAGCCATGATTATGCCTGGCTTGATGAAGTTCCTCATAAAACCTGGCATATTTTCAAGGGACATATCTTTACCGATGAGATAAATTTTATCTGGGGGCCATGGCAAATTGTTGATGGAAAAGCGATAAAACAATTTAGAGATGGCCAGAAACTTGTATTTAACGCGCCTTATAAAAACATAGATAATCCGGTAGCCATTATAGAATCAGCTAAAATAAATATAACTTTTTCCCCGAAAAAAGTGGGTCTAAAAATGATAATTAAACAGGTAAATAGTGAAATAAACTTCCGAGAGCTAAAAATAGTTGTTTCATTAGAAGATATTTCGCTTAACTTTAAAATAGATGAAGATTTAGTAAAAAAATATGAGCTTTGGCCGGGGAACCCTGTATACATAGAGTTACCCGGCCAAGTAGATTGGATTTAATGTTTAAAACTCTTTGCCCAATAAGGCTTTACTGCCAGGGCTTCTTTAACAGAAACCTCTTTTAAGGTAAGAATATACTTAATTCCTTTATTTTCCATAAGGAATTCTTCTAACACCCGAAGGGGCTCTCCGAATTTTACTACCTGAGATACCTGAACATCAGGATATTTTTCTTTCCAGGGCTTTAGGCCTTCTTTCGCTTTTAGACAAAATTTTTCTCTCCATTTCTGGGCATATTTTGAATCCTGGGCATTCATAGTTTGAAGAAAAATATTTAATATTATTAATTCTGTTTTCATATTTTGAGCCATTTCAAATGCTTGTTTCAACAACCGTTCTGGAAAGCTTGCTCCTTCACAAACAACCAAAACCTTCTTCCCTCTTAAGCGAGCAATAATTTTAACTGCCTGATAAAATTCGTTGGCCTCAGCAAAAGTAGCCGCTGTAGCTGCTTCAATAGATTGTTCCAGGAAGTTTTCAATGGCCCTAGATCTTACTTGTACATAAGAGGCAGGAGAATGTACCCATCTTTTGGCTTCTTCAAATTCTCCGGCTTCAGCAAAGGCTGCAGCGGCAAAAGTTTACTGCCACTTGGGAATTTTATGAGAAAAGACTAGCCCCCATTCGCGGGCCCATTTTTGGGCTGTATCAAATTCTCCTGCTTCAGCAAAAGAAGCTACTACAAAAGAATCCCAAAAACGCCGCCAAATTTCTAAAAATCTAGCCATATTACACTCCTCAAAGTTATTTTGGATATATACAAACAAATGGGCACAAAAATTCTCCATTTATTTTATGGGCCAAATTTCTAAACCGAGAGTTAGGCCCAAAAGAAACGACCATTTTAATATTTTTAATATTTCGGAGATGAGAAGGGATAATTCTCGTAATTTCATTGTTTATATACTCTATTTGCCAAAATAAGTCTTTTAATTCGCTAGATAATAGATCTAAAGAAAGTTTTCCCTTCCAAATTATTTTTAACCCACTGTTATTTGCCAAACATAATTTTTTTACGTAAGAAAGCCCTTTTGGGGAAATACAATCCCCTTCGCCAATTAGTATTATCCAGCCGTTTAAATTCTTAGCTATTTCTTTAGCAGTTTCGAATTCGCCTGCCTCGGCAAAAGTAGCCGCGGCAAAGGTATCATCCCATTCTTTTTTAAAACGTTTCCATATATTCATGGAACCTCCTCCACAATAATCTATTCAAAAACTATGCCAAACTAAATCTGTTGTTAAATTTAAGAGAGAAGAGAATTGGATAGCATGTAAAAAATATCAACACTGCTGTTAAAATTTGCAATACCTTAAAAAGGGAACTCTTTATCCAGACCGTATTTCTTTAATTTTCTCCAGAGAGAAACACGGCCAATGCCTAAAATTTGGGCTGCTTTAGTCTTGTTTCCTTTGGTTTCTTTAAGAATCCATTTGATATATGCCAATTCATACTCTTCAAGGGTGGGATAATGTCCGTCTTTTCTTCTGAAGGTGTGAATTTCTAAACTTTTCAATTCTTCTGGTAGACAGTTTACGTCTAGCACTTCTCCTTTTGCTAGGGCAACGCCCCTTTCAATAATATTTTCTAATTCTCTAACATTTCCTGGAAAATCATACTGTTGTAAAATATGTAATACTTCTGGGGCTATTTCTTTTACATTTTTGTTCATTGCTTCGGCATGACGTCTTAAAAAATAATAAGAAAGAACGGGTATATCTTCCTTTCTCTCTACTAATGGCGGCAAATGAAGGTGCACCACATTTAAACGATAATATAAATCTTGCCTAAAAGACCCTAGCTCTACCATTTTTTTCAAATTTCGGTTTGTAGCTGCAATAAAACGAACATTAACTTTTATAGGCTTCGTCCCACCAACTCTATAAAATTCATGTTCTTGAAGGAGGCGTAACAACTTAACTTGCATGGAAGGAGACATTTCAGCTATTTCATCAAAAAATAGAGTTCCTCCATTTGCCTGCTCCACTAATCCTTTTTTAGTCTGAACAGCTCCAGTAAAAGCTCCTTTTTCATAACCAAATAATTCACTAGCTAAAAGATCTTCTGAAAAAACACCACAATTTATAGCTATAAACGGTTTATCTTTTCTGTGACTAGCTTCATGAATGAAACGGGCAAATAGTTCTTTTCCTGTTCCAGACTCCCCGGTGATAAGAACCACACAATCAGTTTGAGCAATTTGTAAAGCAGTATTAAGCAAATCTTGCATATATTTGTTGTGAGTTATTATTTTTACTTTTCCTTTTAGCTTTTCTATTTCTTCTTTTAAAAGTTTATTTTCTTTTTTTAGCTTTACTTTTTCCATAGCTTCAGCTATTACTTTTCTTACTTCGTCCAGCTTAAACGGCTTAGATATATAGTGAAAAGCTCCGCTTTTTAAGGCTTCAATAGCCGAATCTACAGTTGCATATGCGGTTATTATTACAGTCTCTGCTTCTGGCTGATAATACTTCATAGCTTTAAGAAGTTCTAACCCATCAATTTTTTCCATTTTTAAGTCTGTAAGCAACACATCAAATTCCCTTTTTTTTATTAGATCTAATGCTTCAGTGCTTTTAGTAGTAGCAGTTATATTATAATTTTCCTTCTTAAATATATAAACTAGATTTTTCAATGTAACTTGCTCATCATCAACAATTAATAAATTTCCTTTGTATTTAATTTTGCTATTATTTATAGACATTTACATTCTTCCTCCCCGTTAATTTGAGATTTACTGTGTCGTTTATAAGGAAAAAATAGATAAAAGATAGTTCCCTTACCCTGTTCACTTTCTACTTCTATAGTGCCACCATGACGAGAAACAATTTCATTAACTAGATATAGGCCTAAACCTATCCCTTTAACTCCTTTAGTAGTAAAGAATGGATCAAAAATTTTATCTAGAATTGACAATGGAATACCACATCCATTATCTTCAATGGCGATAAAAATACCATGTCTATTTGGATCATAACAAGCTTTTATTAAAATTTGGCCGTTATTTTCTATAGCATCTATAGAGTTAGAAATTAAGTTAATCAAAGCCTGCTGAAAAGTTTGCTTATCTGCGTAAATCTTTAACTTTTTATCTACTCTTATATCTACTTTAATATTTTTTTGTTTAATTTTACTTTTCAAAATAAATAAGACTTCTTGAATAAGATTATATAAATTCCACTCACTTAAATCAAATTGTTTATATCTAGAAAATTCAAGAAGAGCTAGTATTATATCTCTAGCTCTCCATATTTCATGATCAATCTGTTTGATAAAATTTTTAATTTCGTTTTTGTCTATATTGTCTATATCTTCCATTAAAATCTGGCAGCTAGATGATGCATTAGATAAAGGATTATTTAATTCATGTGCTACACCAAAAAGAAGGGTTCCCAATGAAGCCAATTTTTCCGACTGAATTAGCTGAGCTTTTCTTGCTTTTATTTCTTTTAACATTAAATCTAAAGTTTTCATTACTGAGCGTACTTCTTTATCTCTATGACTTGGACAGTTCACAGAAAAATATTTACTTGTCAAAATTTCTTTCATGCATTTTTCTAAATCTTCTAAAGGAGATACTACTCTTTTAGCCAAGAAAAATCCAACACCTATTATAATACCTATAGATATTAGTCCAAGAATAAAAAGATAAACAATTAATTTAGAAAAACTAGTATCAATAATTGATAATTGTTTATTTCTTAAGTCTTTACCCAAGATTATTAATTCATGTCCTAGTTTTCTAACTATCTCTGGTTTAATTTCTTCTATTTTATTTAAAAACAATAAATAGTTATTAAGTTTATTTTTTATCTCTTTTGATTTTTCTTTGTCTATTTTATAGAAGATTTCTTTTTTCTTGCTTAAGATTTCAAGCGTTCTAGTAGCTAATTTTTTTGTATTTTCTAAGTCTTTATTGTTTTTATAAAGGAAAAAGTTTTTCTCATATCTTCTAATTTCTAATAAATTTTGGATAAAAAGATCTATTGTCTCTAAACTTTTAATTCTATACCACAAAGAATTTAGGCTAATATAAGAAAGAATCAGGGAAAAACATAATGGGATAAGAAGAATTAAATATCCAATTTGGACTTTTAACCTAAGACTTGATTCCATCTTAATAGTTCCTTTTATAATTATAATTTAAGACTGCCCATATCAGTTCACATTGACAGTATGGATTAATTCTTGCAAAACTGTGCCATCAGCCAAAGAAATCTAAACCTATTTTTTTCTAAACTTGCAAAGCTCTTACGGTTAATCATTTTTGCCTGACTAATGAATTTTGACTTGTCATTGCGAGCGGAGCAAAGCAATCTAGATCCCTTCGCTAGCGCTCGGGACAGGGATTACTTCATCGCACTTCATGCTCCTCGTAATGACCCGTTGGGTCACTTCGTCGGCCCTGCGGGCCTCCTCGTAATGACCTGGTAGGGTCACTTCGCCACGGCGACTACGTCGCCTCGCGATGACGCTCTGTAAGGTAAAAAATGCTCCCATTAATAATTTTCCCCCTGTAATAACGCCTAAACCACTTTTTGTATTCGCGGCTTTACTGGATTTAGAAAATATTATTATCCCGAAGTTTGTTTTTTGCAACATCCTGTTGCACTTTGCATCACACACAAGCCGGAATTCAGAAAAGAATTTTAAAAAAAATTTTTTAAACTTTCTCTTTTTGGAACACACCTGAAAAATTGGCATAACTATTGCTTGTCTAAAAAATAAAAACCTTTATAAGGAGGAACCTATGAATCAATGGATTAAAAAATTGCTTTGTTATTATTCCTCATATATGGCGGCAGCAGGCCTTGCCCATGGAGGGGAACAAGATTTAGCATGCAGTTTAATTAAAACATCATGTAAAAGTTCTCATAATAATCCTCAAAAACCAACCCGACCTCATGGATTATTAGTACTGAAGTTAAGTTTTTAAAAATAAGGAGGACATGATAATGGAAAAAATACTCTTTATTGAAGAAATAGATAGAGAGCCCAAATACGTAAATCATGCTCTAGAAATTGCTAAAAGAAAAAATGCTAAATTGTATGTTTTGTTCTTAGTTCCAGTATCTCTTGAAACTGCAGACTGGATTGATATTCAAGAAAAACAAATTAAAGAGAAGAAAGAAAAACTAGAAAAATTACTCAGTGAAATAAAACAAAAAAGCAATATAGAGATAGAAGGTAAAGTGATTGAATATTTACCAAGAGCTTTTATGCTAGCATTAAAAGAGTTCTCTCCTATTGATTTAGTAATAGTTGGTGATATTGATCTGGAACCTTTAGCGAGTGAAAGAATAAAACACTTAGAAGATATAAGCGTCCGTTTAAGATGCCCCATAGTGTTTCGTCAACTGTGTCCGC
>NZ_LSFI01000047.1 GCF_001642325.1 Thermodesulfatator autotrophicus
GCGAGCGGAGGGAAGCAATCCTTGTCGCGAGCGGTAGCGAAGGGATCTCCTCGCAGTGGCCCGCTGGATCACTTCGTTAAGATAACTCATAGCCCGACGATGAATTTTGTCATGTAAATGATCCTGATACTAAAACTGAGGCTACAAAGCGACCTGAAGAAGTTCTTTCTCCTGATAATCAGAATCTTCCAAATAAATAGAAGCCAGATAATCCGCCAGTTTTTTGTCCATCTTTTTAAAGGCGTTAGTTTTTTCTATATAAAAATATTTAAAAATATGTCTTTTCATGTTGTAACTATGAGTAAGAATCCAAGCGTCTTCAGGTAAAGTTATGTGGAAGAAAAAATCTATAACGGTTTGCCCCTCCCAAAAAGGACTATAGGCCACCTCATATCTTTTTTTAACATCGATCAAGTCAAGCCGTTCTAGATAAGCAGGAGCATTTTTTAAGCGGGGATAATAACTTAGAGGACTTATTCTTTCAAATAATAACAATAACTCATAAAATGTTGTGTGCTTGGGATGAACCGAGATAACAAGGTCGGTAACCCCTTTGCTGATGGCGTATTTATAAAGAATACGAAATATATAAAAAAGGCCGTTACGGCTGTAAATATCTGTTTTAGCGGCCAGGCAGGTAAATTCAGCTGGTTTTCGGCCTTCTTTCCTTAATTTGTCAATTATGTCTTTATAAAGGCTATCGCTGGGAAGACCAACTTCAGAATCTATAACCAGGGTGGCCGTGCTGGTAACTTCCCCTGTTTCTAGAGAACGGGCTACACATACCCGACTATCTGGTAAGGCTTGATAGGGTGTAAAAAACAGGCGCTCTTTGGAAGTGGGAATTAAACCCACTTCATGATAGCGGTCATAAAGGAGAGAAAAAGCTTCTTCAAATTCTTCTAACTTGGAACAAAAAGAAACTTCAACAATCCTTTTGGTTAAACACTCTGGCACCTTAGAAAGATTAAGACGCCTTCTTCGCCGCCAAACTTCTTTTTTATTTTCAGACATATTTTTTATTTCTCCTCCCCTTTATTTAACATTTCAAAATATTTCTTCACTAATCCTGAGACTGCTCCGTCGGCCTTTCGCCTCCTCGCAGTGACAAAGTGAGCTTGTCATTGCGAGGCCTCGTCAGAAGCCGAAGCAATCTCAACCCGGCAATTTCAGCGAGGATCTCCTCGCAGTACAACACGGCCAAGTCATTGTGAGCTTCCATGCACTCTGTCATGGTAGCCCTCCTCTCCTACTGTGTCATTACAAGCTTTTTCTGCTTTGTCATTGCAAGCCAAGAAGTAGCAAAGCAATCTTTGTCGCAGGTGACACAATCGCGTGGCGATCTCAATTTAATGTTTCTGAATTTTGCAAAGGCATCTTACTTCTTTCCACGTAATAAAACATTTTTGAGGTAACATGATCGCCAAAGTACCCCTCAGGATTGCCTTGTTAGTAATACAGCTTAAAAATGTTATTTACATTGGTACTCCCCAATAATACTAACGGGAGCATTTTTTACATTACAGAGCGTCATCGCGAGGCGACTAAGTCGCCGTGGCGATCTCTGATCCCTTCTGTATAGTTCGAGACGGAGATTGCTTCGCTTCACTCGCAATGACAACCCAAAATTGTCACCTGTTTTACGCTCCCAATAATATTATCGGCTCATAGGTTTATTTTCTTAATTTTCCTCTAAAAATTCTGGACAAATGAGACATATTTGAAAGATGTTTTGAAAAGTTTTTAGGTGGAATCCCTTCTTGGCTAAATTGACAAATGGATTATTTTTTAGCTCATGAAGCTAATAGACACCCATGCCCATTTAAACTTAAAAAGTTCCTACAAAAAAGAAGAAATTCCTGAAGTTATTGCTAGGGCACGAGAAGCTGGAGTAGAAAAAATAATAAACGTTGGCATTGATATAAAGACCTCTATTCGCGCCCTTGAGCTAGCCCAGGAATACGAAGGCCTTTTTGCCACGGCAGGGATTCATCCTCACGAGGTCAAAAAAATAAACGACGAAACCTATCCCATTTTAAAAAGCTTACTGGATAATCCCAAAATGGTGGCTGTTGGTGAAATCGGCCTTGATTACGCCAAAGAATACAGCCCGCGCAAGCTCCAGCAAGAGCATTTTTTGCGCCAGTTGGCCCTTGCCAGAGAACTAAAGCTCCCGGTCGTAATACATTCCCGCGCCGCTTCTCCTGACATTACTGGCCTGCTTGTAACTGAATTACCAGAGAAATTTGTCTTTCACTGCTACGCCGGAGATGTAGCCGAAGCTAGAAAGATTCTTGACCTAGGTGGCTTCATCTCTGTTACGGGTATCATTACCTTCCCAAAAGGTGAAAACATAAGGGAAGTAGTTCGTTTTGTTCCTCTTGACCGGCTTATGGCAGAAACTGATTGCCCCTTTCTCACGCCAGTTCCTTTTCGTGGCAAGCGAAACGAACCCGCCTTTGTGCGCTACGTGGTAGAAAAGATCGCCGAAGTTAAAAAGGTACCTTTTGAAAAGTGTGCCGAGGCTACAACTAAATGCGCCGAGGAATTTTTCGGAATTTAAAGCCGCTGGTTCTGGCTTCACAAAGCCCGAGGCGTAAGGAGCTTCTGGCCAGCCTTGGTATAACTTTTGTCGTGGAACCAGCCAGAATCAAAGAACCTCCCCCTGAAGGAGAAGAGCCAAAAGACTACGCTTTAAAACTGGCAAGACTTAAGGCCCAAGAGGTAGCCTCTCGAGTTAAAGAAAGTATTGTTCTGGCCGCTGATACCATCGTGGTTTGCCAGAATAAAATTTTAGGAAAGCCCAGAAATAAAAAAGACGCTCTTTATATGCTTGACCTGCTCTCAGGAAATAAGCACGAGGTATTTACAGCCTATGTAATCCAGGATGGGAAAGATTTTATCGAAAACACAGTAAGAACTGAAGTTTTCTTCAAAAACCTTAGGCCAGAAGAAATAGAAGCATATCTAGCCACTGATGAACCCTGGGATAAAGCCGGAGCTTATGCCATACAGGGCCTTGCTTCTTATATGGTAAAATGCATTAACGGTTCAGTTACTAACGTAATAGGGCTACCCCTTACCGAGGTAGTAGAAGACCTGTTAAAACTTAAGGTGATAACCTATGAAGAATAAAAAAAATGGCCTCATGGCCGATATAAACGTAACCCCTCTGGTAGATGTAATGTTGGTGCTTCTTATCATTTTTATGATAACCGCTCCTCTTCTATCAACCGGACTTGAAGTTGACCTTCCTAAAACTAAGGCTGGTGAAGTTGAACAGAAAGAAAAAACCCTTTTAATTGTTATTAACGAAAAAGGGGAAATTTTCGTTAACGATAAAAAGATTGGCGTGGAAAAACTTTCCCATTTTTTAACTCAGGCCCGCAAGGCGAAGCTTACCAAAGACGTAAACATAAAAGCGGATAGGCGTTGCCCTTACGGGCTGGTGGCCAAGGTGCTGGCCGAAGTCAAAAAGGCAGGTTTTGAAAGCGTTGGCCTGATTACCCGCCCGGAAGAAACATGAATTCTTTAAGCTGGCCTAAAGCCTTTTTATTTTCGCTGGTATTGCACCTGTTAATTTTTTCAGGGCTAATCCTTGCCAACCGGCCTTCCTCACCTAAGGAAACTGTTATTCGCATAAACCTAAAAAGCTTAAACCTTGCCCCTGAACCAGCTAAAAATAAGCCTCCTGCCAAACCCTTAAAACCACAAACAAAGAAAAAATCCTTTATTCCAAAAACTTCAAAATCCAAAGCTATTGCTAAAAAGAAACCGGCTCCTAAGCCTGCACCTAAAAAGGCTATTAAAAAAAACAGGTCTTCTCCTAAAAAAGTTGCCAAAAACTCCAAGGCCCCGGTTAAAGCTACCTCTAAACCCAGTAAAAGCGTGGAAGAAACAACCAAAGAAGAACAAATACTTGCCAAAAAACTTGCCGCTTTAAAGGCCAAGGAAGAAGAAAAACTGCTTAAAGAAAAACTTGCCGCTATAAGCGAAAAGGTAAAAGGAGGGTTATCCATTGGAAAAGGCATTTCAGAAGAAACTACCCAGCTCATAGCTTCTCATCTCATGAATTTTTGGGCAGTCCCTAAAATTCTTGAGGATAAGCCCTATCTCAAGGCAGAAGTAGAAATTGAAATTGCCCCAAATGGCAGAATTATCTCCTGGCGTTTTATCATGCGTTCAGGAGAACCACTTTTTGACGAAGCCGTAGCAGCCACTATTAAAAAAGCTAACCCTTTACCTGCCCCTGGAAAATATCTTAAACTTCCTGCAGTATTCAAAATGAAGTAAAGGATAAAATATGATGGAAAAATTTTTCACCCTACAGAACGTTATCACGAGGCGACGTAGTCGCCGCGGCAGTCTCTTGGATTGCTTCACTTCGCTCGCAAGGGCCCTTCCTATTTGTCATTGCAGGGAGCACATAAGCACGACAAAGCAGCCTCTCTCCCGAGCTCTAGCGAAGGAATCTAGATTGTTTCGCTCTGCTCGCAATAACAGCCTCAAGATCTATATCGTGCTTCCATTAATAATTGTTGTTTGTTTTTTTGGATATTTTTCCTGCCTATATGCCCAGGAAAAGATTGAAATAGTTAATCCTGAGCTTATTAAAATACCGGTAGCGGTTCCTGAATTTGATGGTCCACTCCCCTTGAGCCGGGAAATGGCCTCTATTGCCAGACATGATTTAGAATTACACCTACTTTTCAATGTGCTTGGCGAAGGGCTTCACACCGAAGAAACAAACCTCTTTGCCTCTCTCGGAGTGGACTGGCTAATCAAAGGCAAAATAAGCCTCTCGGGGAATCATCTCCAGTCAGCCTTTTACCTAACTGACATGGTCAAAGGTAAAACGGTGCTTGCCAGGGGCTTTCGTGGCCCTAAGTCTTCAGCCCGATACATGGTGCATCGCTTTGTTGACCTGGCTGTCAAAGAAATGCTTGGTGTACCTGGCGTGGCTATGAGCCGCGTCGTCTTTGTAGAAAGGAAAGGGCTAAAAGATACTCTTTTTGTCCAGGACTTTGATGGCCATAACCCCATACCCCTTATCAGCGGAGAACTTATTTTAAGCCCCAGGCTTTCTTCAGACGGCCGCAAGGTAGCCTTTGTCTATTATCAGAATAATCGTTCTTCAATCCAAGTGATTGACTTGACTACAGGCAAAAGGCACACTGTTTGTCAGTATCCTGGGCTCAACGCTTCGCCCGCCTGGCACCCTGACGGAAATAAACTGGTGGTAACCTTGAGCAAAGACGGCACCATAGACCTTTATCTCATAGACTTAAATGGAAAAATCTTACGGCGTCTGACCCACGGCGAAGGCATAAACACCGGCGCGAGCTTTTCGCCTGATGGAAATTACCTGGCCTTTGTTTCAGACCGCACCGGGCGTCCTCAAATTTATATTATGGACCTCATCACCAGAGGGGTAAGACGCCTTACCTTTAAAGGAAGGTACAATACTTCTCCTTGCTGGTCTCCAGCAGGGGATAGAATTGTCTATGCCAGCCTCAAAGGAAGGGTTTTCTCTCTTTTTACTATTGACCCTGAAGGTGGTGAACCGATACAAATTACTAGTGGACAGACGAGCTTTGAAGCTCCCTATTTTGCGCCTAATGGGCGTCTAATTCTGGCTCAAGGGTCAGACGGACTTTATCTATTTCTGGTGAACGGGGCCGCTAAAATGCATTACAGGGAGGGCAAAATCCTTTTCCCTTCCTGGGCAAAATTGCGCTAAAACGAAACGTTATGTTATTAAGGGAAGTATGAAACAGATGACAATTTTGAGGCTGTCATGATGAGCCACTTCTTAGTTATGATGAGCTTTTTATTGTCATTGCGAGCCCCTTCTGTGTCATTGCGAGCGGAGCGAAGCAATCTCTACCGCGAGGCACCGCCGGTGCTGTGACGATCCGGTAGAGATTACTTCGTCGGCCCTTCGAGCCTCCTCATAATGACTCGATAGGGTCACTTCGTCGCTCTTCTCGCTCCTCGCAGTGACAATAAAAAGCTCGCAGTGGCAGATAGGGGGGCATGGAGAGCCACGAAGTGGCGAGGGGAATCCTTGTCGTTAGGTTACTATGTCTCCTTGCAACGATACTCTTTATTTGATCTTTCCTACTTGAAGTTCAAAATCTTCTTTTAACAAAAAGAATCATAAATTTTAGATAAGAACAAAAGCGAAATATGTTAAAATGGTCAGAAATAGGATCAATAGTTGAAAGGCCTAGGAAACAACGGTAAAAAAAGTTACCCTTGGGCATGAGCTCATTTTTAGATCGGAGTGGCCGTATATTTGCCGGATGGTGAGGATTTTGAGCATGAAAAGGAATTGAGCCCAACCCAAAAACATAATTGATTTTACCTGGGAAAAGGTTATTCCCTAAGAATATTTTTTTGTGATTACTGGAGGCGCGAATGATTGAACGGAAACTTACCAGGGAACAGCAAATAGTAGTAGAAGTGGCTGATTACATAGGTCGCAACTACATCGCCCCCCACGCCATTGAATGGGACGAAAAAGAATATTATGACCCCGCGCCCATAAAGGCCATGGCTCAGGCTGACCTTTTTGGCCTATTGATTCCCAAAGAATATGGCGGGCTTGGGTTTGGTTCTACGGAAACAGCGCTTGCTATGGAGACTATTTCCAAGTACTGCCCGGGAGTAGCCACCACTTTTGCCGCTGGCTGCTTAGGTGCGCTCCCTCTTTTAATCGGTGGCACCAAGGCCCAGAAAGAAAAATATCTTCCTTTAATTGCCCAGGGCAAGGCCCTTTGTGCCTTTGCCTTAACTGAACCACAGGCAGGCTCAGACGCCGCCGCCATCAAAACCACCGCCAAAAAAGATGGTGACCACTATGTTTTAAATGGTATAAAAACCTGGATTACCAATGGCGGCATTGCTGATATTTACGTAATAATTGCTTTAACGGATCCTAAAAAAGGTCCTCGCGGGGCAAGTGCTTTCATTGTCCACAAAAACGATCCAGGGTTTGTCCCTGGACGAAAAGAGAAAAAAATGGGCTTAAGGGCTTCGGTAACCTCAGAACTCCTCCTAATGGACTGTCGCATCCCTAAAGACCGCCTCATCGGGCGGGAAGGTATGGGTTTCATCCTGGCAGTTAAGGCCCTTGATCTGGCACGCCCAGGGGTGGCTGCCCAGGCCATAGGCCTTGCCCAGGGGGCCATGGAGGTCTCTATAAGGCACTCCAAACGCCGTATTCAGTTTGGCCAGCCTGTTTATAATTTCCAGGCGGTAAGTCATACCTTTGCCGAGATGGCCGCCCGCATTGAAGCTGCTAGAAGCCTTCTTTACGATGTCACCAGCATGATTGACTCTGGTACGAAAAACATCTCCGGGGCCTCGGCTATGGTCAAATTTTACGCCACGGACATGGCCATGTGGGTCTCAGAGCGGGCCGTCCAGATGATGGGAGGTCTTGGTTACAGCCGGGATTCCCTGGCCCAAAAATACATGCGTGACGCCAAGTGCCTGCAAATCTACGAAGGCACTAACGAAATTCAGAAAAACGTTCTTTCCCGTGAGCTTGCAAAGCTATATCAAAGTGAGGAGGGCCAAACCTGATGCGTATAATGTGTTGTTTAAAACCTGTCCCAAAGCCCGGTTCTGTTAAAGTAGACCCGGAAACGCATACCTTGAAGCGCGAAGAAAGTGAACTGGTGCTAAACCCCTATGACCGCTACGCTCTAGAAGCAGCGGTTGAGCTTGCTGAAAAAACAAACGGCAAGGTGGTAGCAGTTTCCATGGCACCCCCTAATGCCAAAGATATTCTCTTAGAGGCCTTTGCTTTCGGAGCCGATGAATTAGTACTACTTTCAGACAGGGCCTTTGCCGGAGCTGACACCTTAGCCACCAGCTATACCCTTGCCTGTGCCGCCAAAAAGCTTGGCCCCTTTGACCTCATCGTTTGTGGGAAGGTCTCTGTTGATGGAGAGACCGCCCAGGTTGGCCCGGAACTTGCCGCCTGGCTTGGTCTTCCTTCGGTTACCTGGGTTAAAGACATAAAGCCCTTAAACGATAGTTTGGAACTCATAAGAACAAGGGAATTTGGTGAAGAAAAAATAAAGGCCAAACCACCTCTGGTGATAACTATTGAGCATGAAGCCAATGTGCCTCGGCCACCTTCTATAAAAAGGCTCCTTAAACAGGATGAAGTGGAAGTAAAGATTCTTTCAGCCGGTGACATAGGAGCTAAAGAAGAATACCTTGGCTTAAATGGTTCTCCTACCCAGGTTATAGACACTTTCGCCCCGGAATACCACGGAAAAAGAGAAATAATTTCTGGCCCGCCTGAAGAGGTAAGCGAGCGCCTTTTGAGCATCCTTAAAGAAAGGGGGCTTATCTAATGGAAAACTATCAGGGAGTAGCTATCTTCGGTGAGTGGACGGGAAGAGAAATTCATGAAAGTACTTACGAGCTTTTAAGCGAAGGACGTCGGCTGGCTGACGAACTCAAAACCCATTTGATAGTTCTTTTGCCTGGACCGCCTGAAGCTAAGGAAGCGGCCAGCGAGCTTATTTCTTACGGAGCAGATAAGGTTATAGCCACCCTTGACGAAAGGCTAAATGACTTTCGTGATGACATTTACGCCAGGATAGTAGCAGAAAAGATTGAAAAATACCGCCCTGAGATAATGCTTTTCCCGGCTACTTCTTTGGGCCAGGCCCTTGCCCCCCGGGTAGCAGGTCTTTTAAAGCTTGGCCTTACAGCCCATTGCATTGCCTTTGAAATTCGCCAAGAAGACCGCACTCTTATCCAGGTTAGACCTTCATTTGGAGAACAGGTAATGGCGCGCATAATCTCGCGCACCAGGCCTCAGATGGCCACGGTAAGGCCTGGCGTCTTTCCACACGCTAAAAAAATAGAAGGCTATCAGGGAGAGATTGAAATTTTCAGGCCCTCTGAAGAAGCCTTTAAAAGTTCACTTGAAGTTATTGAAAAAAGGCCTAAACCAAAAACAGATGTTGATATCACCAAGGCTCAGGTTATCGTGGCTGGAGGCCTGGGATTGGGATCAAAAGAACACTTTCAAAAACTCTTTGATTTGGCTGAGCTTCTAGATGGCGCCGTTGGAGCTACCAGACCGGTATGTCACCTTGGCTGGATCTCTGAAGACCACATGATAGGCGTAAGCGGAGTAAGTGTAAGGCCCAAACTCTATCTTGGCTTTGGTATCTCAGGCTCTCTACATCACACCGTAGGCTTGCAAGGTGTGGAAACTCTGGTAGCCATAAATATTGACGAAAAAGCTCCTCTTATGAAGCAGGCAGACATAGCCGTTCAAGGAGACGCCAGAGAGATTTTACCTCTTTTGATAAAGAAACTAAAAAAATTAAAAAGTCAGAGGGAAAATGACTGAAGAACAACAAACAAAAAAATGGCCCTGTGAAATACCCAGTCTAAAAATCGGCCAGTTTGAAGCTCCAGTGCCCATTATTCAAGGCGGCATGGGGGTTGGAATTTCGCTGGCAGGGCTTGCCTCTGCCGTAGCCAGAGCCGGTGGAATCGGTGTAATTTCAGCTGCCCTTATCGGTATTTTTGAGGGAGAGGCCGTATTTTTTAAAGACCCTAAAGCTGCCAACATCAGGGCCCTTAAAAAACAAATTGCCCTGGCCAAAAGTAAGGCTCCAGGGGGAATTATCGGCGTAAACATCATGGTGGCCTTAACTGATTTTGAGCCCCTTTGCGTGGCTGCTTTTGAAGCTGAGGCTGACATCATTTTTGCAGGTGCAGGGCTCCCGATGAGTCTTCCTGGCCTTCGCCCTGAAGGGAAAAACCACTCTCGTCTGGTGCCAATTGTTTCTTCTGGAAGAGCAGCTACCTTAATCGCCAAAAGATGGCTAACCAAATATGGCTATCTTTTAGACGGGGTGGTGGTAGAAGGTCCGAAGGCTGGTGGTCATCTAGGGTTTTCCCACGACAAAATAGAAGCCGAAGAATCACAACTTGAAAACATAACCAGAGAAGTGATTGAGGCCATGAAACCTTTTGAGGACAAAGCCGGGCGTAAAATTCCCGTAATCCCTGCAGGTGGTATTTATACGGGAAGAGACATTTATTTTTACATAAACAAGCTTGGCTGTGCCGGGGTTCAGATGGCTACCCGCTTTGTAGCCACCTATGAATGTGACGCAGCCCTTCCTTTTAAGGAGGCTTATATTAAAGCCACGCAAGAAGATATAACCATTATCAAAAGCCCGGTAGGGCTACCTGGCCGGGCTATAAAAGGCAAATTTATTAAAGCAGTGGAAGAAGGGAAAAAGTCACCCTATAAGTGTATTTATCACTGTCTTAAGACCTGTGACTACCGTAAGGCCCCATATTGCATAGCCGCGGCCTTAATCAACGCTCAGCGCGGACGCCTTGACGCCGGCTTTGTCTTTGCCGGCTCAAACGCCTATCGCATAGATAAAATCGTCTCGGTTCAAGAATTAATAGACGAACTTATGACTGAGTATTGTGAAGCCTTAAAAGAAGACGAAGAAAGGAGTTAGATATGAACCTTGAAAACCGCATAGCCTTGGTAACCGGAGCTTCCAGAGGAATCGGCCGGGCCATTGCCATAGCTTTAGCCAAGGCCGGCGCAGATGTAGTCGTAAACTACAGTTCTTCAGAAGAGGCTGCCAAAGAGGTTGCAAATGAAATTGAAAAGCTTGGTCGCAAAGCTATAACTTCTAAATTTGACGTGGCCAATGCTACCGAAGTTTCTGAGGCCGTTAAAAAAGCCGAAGAGGCCCTTGGCCCCATTGATATTCTGGTAAATAACGCCGGGATAACCCGTGACACCTTATTTTTACGTATGAAAGAGGAAGACTGGGACCGCGTGCTTGAAGTTAATCTCAAAGGGGCCTTTAACTGTAGTAAGGCCGTAATTCAGGGGATGCTTAAGCGCCGTTTCGGCCGCATTATCAATATTTCTTCAGTAATTGCCATGACGGGAAACGCCGGGCAGACTAATTACGCCGCGGCCAAAGCCGGACTTATAGGTTTTACCAAGTCTTTAGCCAGAGAAGTAGCCACCCGTGGTGTTACAGTAAACGTGGTGGCCCCGGGCTATATTGAAACTGACATGACAGCTAAAATTCCAGACAAAATAAAAGAGGCCATTTTAGCCCAGATTCCTATGGGAAGAGTCGGCAAGGCCGAAGAGGTGGCCCCGGCGGTGGTTTTTCTGGCTTCACCTGAGGCTTCTTACATTACTGGCACGGTACTCCATGTAAATGGCGGGCTTTATATGTAATTTTTCATTTTACGTCTTGGAAAAACGCTGAGTTTCAGGTAAAAGTCGGCATAAGAAAAAGCAAATTAGTCTTAAAGAGGAGGAAGTCATGTCAGTAGAAGAAAAGATTATAGACATTATCGTAGAAAAGCTTGGAGTTTCTCGTGAGCAGGTAAAGCCTGAGGCATCTTTTATTGATGACCTGGGAGCAGACTCCCTTGACCTGGTAGAATTGGTAATGGCCATGGAAGAAGCCTTTGGTATGGAAATCTCCGACGAAGAAGCAGAAAAGCTTCGCACGGTGAAAGACGTTATTGATTACGTAAAATCCAGAACAGGAGAGGCCTAGTGAAAAAACGCAGGGTTGTTGTTACCGGTATAGGAGCTATCACCCCTGTAGGTATAGGCATAAAAGAGACCTGGGAAGGCCTGGTAGCTGGCCGTTCAGGCATTGGTCCCATAACCAAGTTTGACGCCACCGGCTATCCCAGCCGGGTGGCCGGTGAAGTAAAAGGCTTTAAGCCTGAAGACTTTATGCCCAAAAAGCTGGTTTCACGGCTTGATACCTTTATCCACTATGCCATTGCCGCCTCCCAGGAAGCCATTGAAGACGCCGGCCTGGCAGGAAAGACTCTTGGAGAAAAAACAGGCGTTATCATAGGTGTAGGCATGGGAGGCATTGATGTTATAGAAGAATATACTCCCGTGCTCCTTGAAAAGGGCTGGCGGCGCATAACGCCCTTTTTCGTTCCTATGATGATTCCCAACATGGCTGCCGGCCAAGTAGCCATTTTTCACGGGGCTAAAGGGCCAAACCTTGCGGTGTGCACAGCCTGTGCTGCCGGCACCCACGCTGTTGGCGAGGCCCTTAGATACATTCGCGAGGGCCGTTGCGATATGGTTATAACAGGTGGCACCGAAGGCTTAATCACTCCGCTTACCATAGCCGGCTTTGCCGTGGCCAAGGCCCTTTCCACCAAGTTTAATGATCAGCCAGAGAAGGCCAGCCGTCCCTTTGACGCCAAGCGCGACGGCTTTGTCATTGGGGAAGGCGCAGGCATACTCGTGCTTGAAAGCCTTGAACACGCCCTGGAACGCGGAGCCAAAATTTATGCTGAAGTTTGTGGTTACGGGCTTACGGCAGATGCCTATCACATGACGGCTCCTCCTCCAGACGGCGAAGGGGCGGCTCGGGCTATGGCCCAGGCCCTTGAAGACGCTGGTATAAAGTATCACGAGGTAGATTATATTAATGCCCACGGTACCAGCACCCCGTTAAACGATGTAGCTGAAACCAAGGCCATTAAACAGGTCTTTAAAGATAAGGCTAAAGAGATTCCGGTATCTTCCACCAAATCTATGACCGGGCATCTTCTGGGTGGAGCCGGAGGGATTGAAGCGGTGTTTACGGTAAAAACCATTGAAACCGGCATTATTCCACCTACCATCAATTACGAAGAGCCTGACCCCGAGTGTGACCTTGATTATGTGCCCAATAAAGCCAGAGAAGCAGATGTAAAAATTGCTATGTCAAATTCCTTTGGCTTTGGAGGAACAAACGCTGTCTTAGTTTTTAAAAAGTATGAGGGATAGCCATGAAAATAGCCCTTGGAAGCGACCACGCTGGTTTTGAACTTAAAGAAAAGATTAAAACTTTTCTTGAAGAATTAGGCCATGAAATCTTAGACCTTGGTTGTTACTCTAAAGACTCGGTAGATTACCCTGAATTCGGGGCAAAAGTTGCCCGGGCTATTTTAAATGGCGAAGCAGAAAGGGGTATCTTAATTTGTGGCACAGGAATTGGCATGAGCATGGTGGCTAATCGCTTCCATGGCATTAGAGCTGCCCTTTGCCACGAACTTTTTACCGCCAAAATGGCGCGCCTCCACAATGACGCTAATATTTTAGTTCTGGGCGGCCGGGTTATAGGTGATGCGCTAGCCTTTGAAATGGTAAAAGTTTTTATTGATACTCCTTTTGAAGGCGGCCGCCATGAAAGAAGGATCAAACTTATAGATGAACTAACCAAGGAGTAAAAAAAAATGAGTTTCTTGAAAAGGGAAGACCCTGAAATCTTCGGCCTGATTGGTAAAGAGCTAAAACGCCTTCAAAATCAGCTGGAAATGATAGCCTCAGAAAATTTGGCCTCTCTGGCGGTAATGGAAGCCGAAGGTTCGGTTTTAATGAACAAATATGCTGAAGGCTATCCCGGTAAGCGTTACTATGGTGGCTGTGAATTTGTTGACCAGGTTGAAGATTTAGCTATAGAAAGGCTTAAACTCCTTTTTGGGGCCGAACATGCTAATGTTCAGCCTCATTCTGGCTCACAGGCCAACATGGGAGTTTATTTTTCTGTACTCAATCCAGGGGATACGATCCTTTCCATGAATCTGGCCCACGGTGGGCATCTTACCCATGGTTCCCCGGTAAGTTTCTCGGGAAAACTTTATAAAGTGGTTCACTATGGTGTCTCCCGCGATACCGAAACCATTGACTATGACGAAGTTAGAAAGCTTGCCCGGGAACACAAGCCTCAAATGATAGTAGCCGGAGCCAGTGCATACCCCCGTGTTATTGACTTCCAGGCTTTTCGTGAAATCGCCGATGAAGTTGGCGCTTATGTGATGGTTGACATGGCCCACATTGCTGGCCTGGTAGCAGCCGGCATCCATCCCTCGCCTGTGCCTTACGCTGAATTTGTTACTTCCACTACTCACAAAACCATGCGTGGACCAAGAGGCGGCTTTATCCTATGCCAGGAGCGCTTTGCTAAAGTTATAGATAAAACCATCTTCCCTGGTATTCAGGGTGGGCCACATATGAATATCATCGCCGCCAAAGCTGTTTGTTTCAAAGAGGCCCTGGCCCCTGAATTCAAAACTTATCAGCAACAGGTAGTGGCTAATGCCCAGGTTTTAGCCGAAGTTTTAAAAGCCGAAGGTTTTAGATTAGTCTCCGGAGGAACAGATAATCATCTTATCCTGGTTGACCTTACTAACCAGGGAATAAGCGGTGCTGAAGCTGAAGAAGCTTTAGAAAAGGCTGGTATCACCGTCAATAAAAATGCCATTCCTTTTGACCCCAAACCACCGAGAATTACCAGCGGTATTCGTATTGGCACCCCGGCTGTTACCACCCGCGGCTTAAAAGAAAAAGAAATACAGCAAGTAGGCGAATGGATGGTAGCCGTACTTAAGGACCCTGGTAATGGAGCATTGATTAAAGACATTAGAGCCAAAGTAGAAAAGCTCTGCCAGGAATTCCCGATCTATAAAGAACTTGATACCCTTTTTGCCGCATGATCAGAGCCCCCTGGCATGAATATTTTATGCTGCTTGCCAAGATTGTAGCCTTACGCTCGGGTTGCAATTCGCGGCCATCAGGAGCAGTAATTGTAAAAGACAAACGCATTCTGGCCACCGGTTATAATGGCCCCATGCCAGGGGCCTGGCATTGCACGGACCGCGGCCCTGGTTATTGTTTCCGTCGGGAAAAGGGTATCCCTGATATTGACAAATATAACTTTTGTCGCGCCACCCACGCAGAGGCCAACGCCATTGCCCAGGCCGCGCGTTTCGGCATTTCCGTAGAAGGAGCTTCTCTCTATTGTACTCTTGCACCATGTTACGTGTGTCTCAAACTTATAGCCTCCGCTGGAATCAAAGAAGTTTATTACGAACACGATTATGGAAGCCGAGACTTTGAGCGTGACCAGTTCTGGAAAGAGGCCATCAAAGAAGCTGGCCTTAAAAAATTTGAACAGGTTATCGTCTCTGAAGAGGTGTTGACTCAGCTACAAGAAATTCTTCCTTACCCCACCTCTAAGAGGCGGCTTGCCCCTACGGAGTTTTTAGAAGAATTTGAAAATGATAAAAAATATGGCCTACCCAACGTTGAAGTGCTTTTAAATAAACTTCGCTACCTAACAAAGCAAGCTTTGAAAGATATAACCTTCGTTATTGAAAAACCCACAGTTAAAGAAAAACCTACCGAACTGTCTTTTTACTTTAATGATAAACCCTTTGACCTTTCAAATCTAATTAATACTCTTGAAAAGCAAATAAACTTAGATCAGAAATTTAACTTTGCGGTCAAATATGAAAATATTGAAGTTTCTATAGAAGTCTTAAGAGAAGCTGAAAATATAAGGTTTAAATGTTCCTTAGACCACTGCAATCTGATATCTTTTACCAAAATTGCTGAAGGCCTGGATTATATTATCAATCAAGTTTCAGAACACCTATCTCTTCCAGCACGCCTGGAAATAAGTATAAAAAGTTTAACCACAAATTAGTTGGTACCACTAATAGCTAAAAGAGACCTTTTGCAAAGCTATAAACATTTTTTAGATCGCCACGGCGACGGTGTCGCCTCGCGACAAGGATTGCTTCGCCACTTCGTAGCTCGCAACAATGACGGGACGGTAAGGGAGCCGCATGACACTTTTTTGTTATTGCGGACAGTATATTCCCAACTGTCACTGCGAGGGAACCCTCGCTCCCCTCGGAATAAGCGAAGCAGTCCCATGAAAATATTTGGCAAAGGTCTCCTAAAAATAAAACCATTAACGGTACCATAAGAGTTTTAATTAATTTTGGGTGACAGTTATGCTAATCTGAAGTTCTTGTTGTATCGGCGCAATAGCAATATTAACAATACGGCCTTTCTTTTCGTACATAAGCACCGATTGAACTCCCATTTTGGTAAAAGCCTTTTCAGTCCATCCCTTCTTCTTCATTTCCTGCCTGTAAACATTTATGACTTTAGAAACTTCATCCTAGTAATCAGAGTGATAGAATATCCTTCTGGTATTTTAACTGCCATAATAGCCTTAGAAGGACGGTAGGAGGTGAAAATGTCACAAAATAAGTATTCATTTCCTTGGTAGGTTCATACTAGATTTTTTAAAAAATCACCAGCTTAATTTTTACCATTATTGGGGGCACAAAAAGATGAAATTTTTGATTTGTAATTTTGAAGGCGGAGTAATGTCTTGCTAAACAGTACTCCCTTAAGCCAAATAAAAAAGGCCTGGCTGAGGGTTAACCTCAACCAGGCCTTCCTATCAAATTTAACCCGGGCGCCGACCTACTCTCCCACCGGGGTAACCCGGCAGTACCATCGGCCCTGGAGGGCTTAACGACCGTGTTCGGAATGGATACGGGTGTGGCCCCTCCGGTATGGACACCCGGGAATCTATTCTATTATGCTTCTCCCTCCAATAAAAGCTCTATCTCATCTAAAGTATAAGTCTCTTCTTCTGCTCTCTCTTCTTCAGCTTCCAATAGAAGATAAAGATCTTCCCAATCCTCAAGAAATTCTTGTATATTTTTTATTTCCTTCTTAATTTTTTCTAAATTATATAATTCAAACATATCGTATCGCCCTTAAAAATATTAACACCAAATATTAATAATACTTATCGGCACTTTGCCGATGAACAATTTTATATACCACCCAAAACTCACCTTCTTCTTTAATCAAAACCCGATAAACACCAACCCTTAAACGATAGCGTTTAGGTGCCAGCTTCCGAATATCTCCCTGAAAATTTTCTTCTAAATTTCTTAACGCTTCAATAATTTTATTTTGATATTCTTTAGGTATCTTAGCAAGATCTTTATAGGCACCTTTTTTAAAAACTACTTTTCTTTTCAAAGATCAACCTTATTCTCTACCCAAAAATTGCCGACAAGTGACATAGGGTACCGCTCCAGTATCCACGAGCCACCCCACAGTATCAACTCTATTAAGCCAATACTGTGGCCAAGCCGCTCGGGCGATTAGTACCGGTCAGCTCCACCCATTGCTGGGCTTCCACCTCCGGCCTATCTACCAGGTAGTCTCCCTGGACCCTTCTGGGACAGGGTCTCCCCTGTCTCGGGAGGCCTTATCTTGAGGTGGGCTTCCCGCTTAGATGCTTTCAGCGGTTATCCCTTCCGCACATGGCTACCCGGCTGTGCGGCAGGCCTGCCACAACCGGTCCACCAGTGGTGCGTCCACCCCGGTCCTCTCGTACTAGGGGCAGCTCCTCTCAAGCCTCCTACGCCCACGGTGGATAGGGACCGAACTGTCTCACGACGTTCTGAACCCAGCTCACGTACCCCTTTAACGGGCGAACAGCCCGACCCTTGGGACCTTCTCCAGCCCCAGGATGGGATGAGCCGACATCGAGGTGCCAAACCGCTCCGTCGATGTGAACTCTTGGGAGCGATCAGCCTGTTATCCCCGGAGTAACTTTTATCCGTTGAGCGACGGCCCTTCCACTCGGCACCGCCGGATCACTAGGCCCGACTTTCGTCCCTGCTCGGCCCGTCGGCCTCGCAGTCAAGCACCCTTCTGCCCTTGCACTCAACGGCGGGTTTCCAATCCGCCTGAGGGTACCTTTGGACGCCTCCGTTACCTTTCAGGAGGCGACCGCCCCAGTCAAACTGCCCACCAGGCACTGTCCCTGTGGAGGATCACCCCACCAGGTTAGCACCCCGATGCAGGAAGGGTGGTATCTCAAGGTCGGCTCCACCCGGGCTGGCGCCCAGGCTTCCCTGCCTCCCACCTATCCTGCACATCCTGCACCGAAGTGCAATGCCAAGCTGCAGTAAAGCTTCACGGGGTCTTTCCGTCCCACCGCGGGTACCCGGCATCTTCACCGAGACTACAGTTTCGCTGGGACCCTGGCCGAGACAGTGCGGCAGTCGTTACGCCATTCATGCAGGTCGGAACTTACCCGACAAGGAATTTCGCTACCTTAGGACCGTTATAGTTACGGCCGCCGTTTACCGGGGCTTCAAGTCCGAGCTTCGGGGTCAACCCCCTAACCCGGACCCTTCACCTTCCGGCACCGGGCAGGCGTCAGACCCTATACGTCGTCTTACGACTTAGCAGAGTCCTGTGTTTTTGGTAAACAGTCGCCACCGCCGATTCCCTGCAACCCACACCAGCTCCAGCCGCTATGGGCCTTCACCAGCGTGGGCACCCCTTCTCCCGAAGTTACGGGGCCATTTTGCCGAGTTCCTTAGCCAGGGTTACCCCACGCGCCTGAGCATTCTCTGCCCGCCCACCTGTGTCGGTTTGCGGTACGGTCACCTGAGCTTCTTCAGCCACGAGGCTATTTCTCGGCAGTGTGGTCCGAGCACCTTCCCGAAAGCTCACGCTCCCGGTTACTTACTCCCCCTCACCCTCAGGGACGGGATTTGCCTCGCCCCCTCTCCGGGCTACGGGTTTGGAGGGCCTGCCATTCACGGCCCCGGCGCCCTTCCCTCCTGCGTCACCCCTTGGCCTCCACTCAGGTGGCGGGGGATTGTTGACCCCTCTTCCCATCGGCTACGCCTTCCGGCCTCGCCTTAGGGTCCGGCTAACCCTGGGCGGACGACCCTTCCCCAGGAAACCTTGGGCTTACGGCGAGAGGGATTCTCACCCTCTTTATCGCTACTCGTGCCCGGATTCTCTCCTCCGACCACTCCAGGTGCCCTCACAGGTCACCCTTCTGCGCGGTCAGAGTGCTCCCCTACCACTCATGCCTCCAACAGCATGAGTCCGCAGCTTCGGCGACTGGCTTAAGCCCCGTGGTATTTTCGGCGCAGCCCCGCTCGACCAGTGAGCTGTTACGCACTCTTTAAATGATGGCTGCTTCTAAGCCAACATCCTGGTTGTCTAAGCAGGGCCACCTCCTTTACCACTTAGCCAGTACTTCGGGACCTTAGCTGGCGGTCTGGGTTGTTCCCCTCTCGTCGCTGGACTTTATCACCCAGCGGCTCACTCCCAGGGTCCATCTGACGGTATTCGGAGTTTGCCGGGGTTCGGTAGGCCGGTAAGCCCCCTAGCCCCAACAGTGCTCTACCCCCGCCAGATAACCCCTGAGGCTGTACCTCAATACATTTCGGGGAGAACCAGCTATCACGGGACTCGATTAGCTTTTCACTCCTACCCACAGCTCATCCGAGGAGTTTTCACCCTCCACCGGTTCAGGCCTCCAGCGGGTGTTACCCCGCCTTCACCCTGGCCATGGGTAGCTCGTCCCGCTTCGGGTCTGCCGCCAGCGACTCTGCGCCCTTTCAGACTCGCTTTCGCTTCGGCTCCGCCTATTCGGCTTAGCCTCGCCACTGACGACAACTCCCGGGCTCATTATGCAAAAGGCACGCCGTCACCCACGCTATCGCGCAGGCTCCGACTGCTTGTAGGCCAGCGGTTTCAGGCTCTATTTCACTCCCCTCCCGGGGTTCTTTTCACCTTTCCCTCACGGTACTCATGCTCTATCGGTGCGCAGGGAGTATTTAGCCTTGGAGGGTGGTCCCCCCTGATTCACACGGGATTCCTCGTGCCCCGTGCTACTTGGGTAGCACACCCAGGGAGTCCCTCCAGCTTTCGCCTACGGGGCTCTCACCCTCTACGGCGGACCTTTCCAGGTGCCTTCGGCTAACTGGCGGGATTTGTCACTCCCCGAGGAGTCCCTAGCCTCCTCCAGTGTGCCCCCTCTACCCCGGATGGGCAACGCCTAGGGGCTTCTACACCCATCCGGTTTGGGCTCCTCCCCTTTCGCTCGCCGCTACTCAGGGAATCTCGTTTGATTTCTTCTCCTCCGGGTACTGAGATGTTTCACTTCCCCGGGTTCGCCTCCACCGGGTATTAACCCAGCGGATGACCAGGTATTACCCTGGCCGGGTTCCCCCATTCGGGAATCCACGGATCAACGCCTGCTTGCGGCTCCCCGTGGCTTTTCGCAGCTTGCCACGCCCTTCATCGCCTCCTGCGCCCGAGGCATCCACCGCTGGCCCTTAGTAGCTTGGCCACAAAACTATCTTAAAAAATACTCGTATCCTTGCTCTCGGCTCGTGGATACCGGGCGATACCCTATTCACTTGTCAAAGATCTACGCCTACCAAGAGGCTTTGCTGAACTACCCCCCCCACTACCCAGGGCAGCTCCCCAAAACCCCTTACCTCTGGTGGAGGTGAACGGACTCGAACCGTTGACCCCCGGCTTGCAAAGCCGGTGCTCTCCCAACTGAGCTACACCCCCATATCTCCTGGTGGGCCTAGGTGGATTCGAACCACCGACCTCACGCTTATCAGGCGTGCGCTCTGACCTAAACTGAGCTATAGGCCCAACCTTACAGGCCTAACTACCCTTCACCTTCCACCTTTACTAACCCTTCACCCTTTAAAAGAACAAATCAGCCTCACGGCTGATCCCTCAAAACTGAATAGCGGCTAACAGGCAAGCACCCTTCTCTTCTCCTCTTCTCCAGTCCGTACACTCAGACTCCTTAGAAAGGAGGTGATCCATCCCCACCTTCCGGTAGGGATACCTTGTTACGACTTCACCCCAGTCACCAGCCCTGCCGTCGGCGCCTCCCTCCCCCTACCGGGGGTTGGGATAGCGACTTCGGGCAGAGCCAGCTTCCGTGGTGTGACGGGCGGTGTGTACAAGGCCCGGGAACGTATTCACGGCGGCATGCTGATCCGCCGTTACTAGCGATTCCGGCTTCACGGGGTCGAGTTGCAGACCCCGATCCGTACTGAGGACGGCTTTCTGGGTTCTGCTCCCCCTTGCGGGTTCGCTTCCCTCTGTACCGCCCATTGTAGCACGTGTGTAGCCCTGGGCATAAGGGCCATGATGACTTGACGTCATCCCCCC
>NZ_LSFI01000048.1 GCF_001642325.1 Thermodesulfatator autotrophicus
GGACACAATTACTGAAATACTACCAAAAATTTTTCCCATAATGGAAAAAAATTTCCCACCAAGTGGAAGAAGTTTTCCCATAAACAAAAATAGCCACTTATAAAGCTCCTATTTTCTTTATTTTTCTCTTTTTTTCAGCATCAAACAAATTGGCATATTTTTTGCTTAAATAATTTTTGAAAAATACAAAAAAGGAGGTGATAAACAAACGTGGTCGGTTGATGTATTTACACAATTTTTTTAGTTGATTTTTAAAGCACTTTAAACGAAGGAGGGGGGATATGTTTAAGAAACTATTAGTTGGATTATCTTTAGTTTTGGTAGTATTAGGTCTGGCTGTAACAAACGTAAAAGCTGTGCCTGAAGCGGTTGATTTAATTTTTGTAGTAGATGAATCCGGTTCTATGGGAGGAGAGCATACGTGGTTAAGCCAAATGGTTGAAGATTTAGAACAGGCCTTGCTCAATGTAGGTGTCGGAACCACTATACCCAATAGATATGCTTTAGTAGGTTTTGGTGGAGATAATACACATGAACCCGGCCATAAACATCTTGTTGGTGGTGGTGATTGGGGAGATGTTAACGATATTAAAAACGCTTTTAGTTCTTTACTTACTAATGGTTTAACTGAAGACGGTTATGATGGAATGGAGGTAGCTCTTACCGAATATGATTTCAGAGCTAATGCGGCAGTTAATGTAATCTTGGTAACCGATGAAGATCGAGATGTTTTGGACAGGAACCTTGATTACAATTCCATACTCAGTCTTTTCCAGCAGAAAAATGCCCTGCTTAATGTTGTTGTTAACCATACTTTTTTTAACAGTGATAATACTCAACGTGCTCTAGGTATTACATCCAGCAGTTCTTTTATTGCTGATGGGACCGGTGGCTATACCGAAGATACCAACGGTTATATTCTTGGATCTGGCTATGGAACTACTTATGACGACTATGTAGCTTTAGCTCTTGCCCTAGATGGTGCAGCCTGGGATTTAAATATACTTCGTAGCGGTGGCCTTGATGCTACTTCTTTTACAAAGGCATTTATAGACATCAAAGTTCAGGAAATTCAGCAGCAACAGCCCATTCCTGAACCCTCTACGGTTATTTTGATAGGTGTTGGCCTTGGAGCATTGGGCTTTTACAGATTAAGAAAGAAAAACTAAACTCTACTAGAAGAGAGGCGGAAAGTTCCGCCTCTCTTTCTTTTAAATACAGCAACCCTAACGTTTCTCACGAAAAATTACTTTCACCGGGCTCTTCTCAAAGCCAAGTTTTTCCCGCAGGCGGTTTTTAAGGTAGCGCTCAAAACTTTTGGGAATTTCGTCGGGATAGTTAGTGAAAATCACAAAAGTGGGTGGTCTGGTCTCTACCTGGGTGCCGTAGTAAAACTTGATGCGTTTCCCTGTGCTTGCGTAAATAGAATGGTCCTGCGTTATTTCTTCCAGGGCCTTGTTTACTTTCCAGGTGGGTACCCTGGTGGAATATTCTCTGTAAATCTCGTCCACCTTAGGGAGTATATCTTTTATCCGCCGGCCGGTTTTGGCTGAAACAGTTATAATTGGCGCCCAGGGAACAAACCTTGCCCCGTAGCGTATCTGCTGCATTAGCACGTTGGCCTCTTCTCTTTTGCCGTCAAGCAAATCCCACTTGTTTACCACGATAAGGCAACCTTTATGGTTTTTGTCAATTTGGGAAAGTATTTTCTGGTCCTGGTCAGTGATGCCTTCTTCAGCCGTAAGCACCATAAGGGCAATGTCAGCCCGTCTTAAGGCCTCAAGGGCCTTGTCCACACTGAATTTTTCAACCCGTTCTTTTATGCGTGGACGCCTTCTAATTCCTGCTGTATCAATAAGCAAATACTTGCGGCCGTCAGGAAGCTCAAGGAGGGTATCCACGCTATCACGGGTGGTTCCAGGCACATCAGAGACGATCATACGTTCCTCACCAAGGAGACGATTCACCAGAGAACTTTTGCCAACATTTGGGCGGCCAAGCACCGCCAGTTTGACGATGTCTTCTTCCAGGTCTTCTTCCTCGGTTTCTTCAGGCAAAAACTTGGCTATGACTTCTTCAAGGTCATCAAGGTTTCGCTTGTGTTTGGCGGAAATACCCACTATTTCGTCAAAACCAAGGACATAAAAGTCAGATAGCACCTGGTCCAGGCGAGGGCCGTCTAGCTTATTCACCACCACAATGATGGGCTTTTCAAGCTTATGAAGATAAGCGGCAAGTTCTTCGTCAACCGGGGTGATTCCTGCCTGGCCATCTACTACAAAGAGAATAAGATCTGCCTCTTTCAGGGCCTTTTCCGCCTGGGAAAAGATTTCTCTGGCAAACCGGTCTTCGTCTCCTGGAAGCAAACCGCCTGTGTCAATAAGCGTTACCTTGCGGTCAGCTATCTCCGCCTTGGCATAAACCCTATCTCTAGTAACTCCAGGAGACTTTTCCACCAGGGCCTTTCTTGTTTTTGACAAAGTGTTAAAAAGCGTAGATTTACCTACATTTGGCCTACCAACTATGGCTATACGAAACGGTTTTCCACTCATTTTTTACCTCTTCAGGTTTTCTTTATTTTCTAAGCTCGCTATAATGCGAGCCATGGAAAAGAAGATAAGCTTTCCTCTAAAAGATAAAAGGGTTTTAGAGGAACTTCATGCCGGAGATTTTATTTTTATAAGCGGCACTCTCCTTGCCGCTAGAGACCAGACCCATCGCAAACTCTTAGAACTACTTGAAAAAGAAAGACCTTTGCCGGTTTCTCTCTCTGGCCAATGTATTTATTATGTTGGCCCAACTCCTGCCCCACCCGGGAAACCCATAGGTTCAGCCGGGCCCACTACCTCTTACCGTATGGACGCTTATACCCCTGCCCTTCTTGCCCAAGGAGTCTGCGCCACTATGGGCAAAGGTAAGCGATCTCAAACAGTAAAGGAAGCGTTACTTAAACACAAAGCCATTTATCTGGCAACTTTTGGTGGAGCAGGGGCTTATCTTTCTAGATGTATAAAAGAAGTACGCCCCCTTGCCTTTGAAGAACTCGGGCCAGAAGCCCTTCTTGAACTTAAGGTGGAAGACTTTCCCGCGGTGGTTATTAACGACCTTTACGGCCGTGACTTTTACGAAGAAAGCCAGGAAGAATGGGCAAAAATCCTTGCGGGAGAAAGGACATGATAATCAAAACCTACGAAGTAACCATTAAAACCCAGGGCTTTTGTGACATACACGACTTAACACCTTTAGCCCAGAGATTTATTGAAGAAGCCGGGTTAACCGAAGGTCAGCTCTTAGTCCATGTGCCTGGCTCAACAGCAGGCGTCACTACCATTGAATACGAGCCTGGTGTTTTAAGCGACCTTTGCCGTGCCCTTGAAAAAATTGCCCCGCAAGATATTCCCTACGAACACGATAAAGCCTGGGGCGACGGAAATGGCTTTTCCCATGTAAGAGCCGCCTTAATGAAACCCAGTTTGGTAGTGCCAGTGGCTTCTGCCAGCCTTCTTCTTGGCACCTGGCAACAAATTGTTCTCCTTGACTTTGACAACAGGCCTCGCAATCGCCGCCTAATTTTCCAGGTAATGGGGAGGTAAATATGCGCCTTTTAAACGCCAACAAAGAAGACGGAATAGCCTTTATTGATAAGCTTATAAATCGTTTCCAGTCCTTTCCGGAAAAATACGAAGAAAGCGTGCGCGAAATCATAAAGGAAGTGAAAGCTAGAGGGGACGAGGCTCTGGTTGATTATACCCGTAATTTTGACTGCCCTTCTTTTACCCGGAAAGACCTTGAAGTTAGCCTTGAAGAAGTTGAAAGGGCTTATGACCAGATTGACACCGAACTTTTACAGGCCATAAGGCTTGCTATTGCCAATGTAAAGGATTTTCACAAAAAACAAAAAGAGCGCTCCTGGATAGAAACCCGCCCGGCGGGAGCGGTGGTAGGGCAACTGGTGCGCCCGGTGGAAAGGGCCGGGCTTTACGTGCCTGGAGGAACTGGCGGCGAAACCCCGCTTATTTCCACAGTAATAATGACGGCGGTGCCAGCCAAAGTAGCCGGAGTGGAAGAAGTCGTCATGGTCTCACCACCTAACAAAGAAGGCCGTTTACACCCTGCCCTTCTGGTAGCGGCTAAAGAAGCCGGCATTAACTGCATCTTTAAAATCGGGAGTGCCTGGGCCATAGCGGCCCTGGCCTTTGGCACGGCTTCTGTCCCCAGGGTGGACGTTATCTGCGGACCGGGGAATATCTACGTAACGCTTGCCAAAAAGATACTGGCTGGCGAAGTTGGCATTGACATGATTGCCGGGCCAAGCGAAATACTCATCATTGCCGATGAGAGCGCCAATCCAGCCTGGCTTGCGGCTGATCTTCTCTCTCAAGCTGAGCATGACACCCTGGCCACTGCGGTTATGTTGACGCCTTCAGAAAAACTTGCCAAAGAAACTACCAAAGAAGTTAAAAAGCAGCTTAAAAAGCTTCCGCGAAAAGAAGTTGCCGAAAAAGCCCTTGAAGAATACGGGGCTATTTTGCTGGTGAAAGATCTATCTCAGGCCTCAGAGCTGGCCAACCATATTGCTCCAGAACACCTTGAGCTTTGCGTGAAAGACCCGTGGAGCTTTCTTGCCAAGATAAAACATGCTGGAGCGGTTTTTTTAGGGCACTTTACCCCAGAGGCCGTGGGAGACTATATTGCCGGGGCCAACCATGTGCTTCCTACCATGGGTTGTGCTCGTTACGCTCAAGCGCTTGGAGTTCACGTATTCCAGAAAAGGCTTAGTGTGGTGGCTTATTCTTACGAAGCCCTTAGCGAAGAAGGCCGAGCGGTGATAAAACTTGCCGAAACCGAAGGCCTTTCGGCCCACGCCAATTCCGTAAAAATTAGACTGAAAAAGTAATGGCCTAATTATGAGCTTGAGGGTAATTGTCATAGGCGCTGGAGAAGTAGGTTACTATCTGGCTGACCGCCTTTCTTTAGAAGGGCATCACATTGTAGTGATAGACAAAGACGAAGACAAAATTAAGCGCCTTGAACGGCTTTTAAACGTAATGGCTATCCAAGGGTCTGGCGCTTCGGCCAAAGTTCTTGAAGAAGCAGGCATAAAAGAAACCGACCTTTTCGTGGCTGTAACCAGTTCTGACGAAATCAACCTTATAGCCTGTCTCCTGGCGAGAGAATATGGAGTGCCGAGGAAAGTAGCCAGAGTCAGAAGTGAAGACTATCTTTCGCCTGACTCTCCCCTTAATGAACAAAAATTAGGCATTGACCTCATAATTAATCCGGCAAGGGTTCTCGCAGACGAAATCGTCAAACTCTCAGAAATAACCGAGGCTACAGACTGGGCGGAATTTGCCAGAGGCAAAGTGGTGCTCATGGGTTACGTAGTAAAGGAAGGAAGCCCCCTGGCGGGTCTTTCTCTGGCTGACCTTAGGGAACTAAGGGCCCTTTATGACTTTGTCATTGTGGCCATTATTAGAAACAACGAAACTATTATTCCCAGAGGCTCTGACGTTATTAAACTTAATGACAAAATATTTGTCATTGCCAAGAAAAAAGACATTCCTGCTATTGAAACCCTCCTGGGGTTCAAAACCGAAAAACCCAAAAAGGTGTTTATTATTGGCGGCGGCCAGGTAGGGCTCTGGGTGGCTCAGCGCCTTGAGGCCCGAAAAATAGAAGTTTACCTAGTAGAAAAGGACGAAGACCGCTGTGAAGAGCTAGCTGAAGAACTTGAAGATACGATTATTCTAAACCTTGACGGCCTTGACGCCCAGGAACTCAAAAAAGAAGGTATAGATCAGGCTGACCTCGTTATTACCGTAACTGACGTTGATACGGTAAATATTTTGGGTGCGCTTCTGGCCAAGCACCACGGAACCAAAAAATGTATTGTGCGTATAGACCGCCCGGATTTTATTCCCCTTTTAAGTAGCCTTGGTATTGACGTGGCTTTAAGCCCAAGGCTCCTTGCCGCTAACCAGATTTTACGCTTTGTCAGACGGGGGCAAATTTTGTCAGTGGCTACCTTTCTCGTAAGTGATGCCGAAGTGGTGGAAATGGTTATCCCGGAAACAGAATTTTTCAGCAAAGGTAGAAGACTTGAAGAAGTAAAGTTCCCCCAGGGGGCTATTGTAGGGGCCCTTTACCGGGCCGGTGAAGTTATAATCCCCAAAGGAGAAACGGTGCTTCAGCCAGGAGATGACCTGGTAATATTTGCTAAAAGAGAGTCCCTTCCCAAGCTAGAACAGCTTTTTTCCACATGAGAACTGGAACTTTTCTCTACATTTTGGGCTGGTTTTTGGTCTTTTTCTCTGTGACTTTGTTTTTCCCAGGGCTTGTAAGCTATATTTACCACGAGCCTGTCCAGCCGTTTATTTATTCCGAGGCCATAACTCTCATCGTAGGCGTATTGTTGATTTTTCTAGTTAAGCCTGAAAGAGAAATTGGCTATCGTGAAGGCTTTGCCGTGGTAGTCTTTTCCTGGCTGGCCGCGGGAATTTTTGGAGCCCTTCCCTTTGTCTTTTCCGGTCACCTTGGTTTGGTAGATGCCCTCTTTGAATCTGTTTCTGGCTTTACCACTACGGGTTCTACGGTCTTTGACTCTTTGGAAGAGTTGCCGCGCGGGCTCCACTTCTGGCGAGCCCTTTCCCAGTGGCTTGGAGGCATGGGTATAATCGTTCTTTCTCTTGCTATTCTGCCTTTGCTGGGGATAGGCGGCATGCAGCTTTACCAGGCGGAAATGCCAGGCCTTACTAAAGACAAACTTACCCCACGTATCCAGGATACTGCAAGAATCCTCTGGGGTGTGTATTCCTTTTTCACAGTATTTGAAGTGCTTTTACTTCTAGCCGGCGGGCTTGACCTTTATGAGGCCCTTTGCCACGCCTTCACCACCATGGCTACTGGTGGTTTCTCTACTAGGACTGCCAGTGTGGCCGCCTTTGACAGCGCTTATCTGGACTACGTTATAACCTTCTTTATGTTTGTAGCTGGCGTTAACTTCAGCCTACATTATCGCTTTTTGAAGGGAGATCTAGGGGCCTATTTCAAGAGTGAAGAATTCAAGTTTTATCTATTAATTGGCCTGGCGGCAGTCTTTATCTGCATGTTTTTTAATTACATCTACGGTACTTATAGTAACCCTTCACTTAATTTTCGTTATTCCCTTTTTCAGGTCTGGTCTATTATGACTACCACTGGTTACGGCACAGCTGATTTTGACCTGTGGCATCCAGCCTGTAAACTTTTACTTTTAATTCTTATGTTTTTTGGGGGAATGGCTGGCTCAACCGGGGGTGGTGTAAAACAAATAAGGTTTCTCATTTTGTTTAAGTTTATCCGTTTTCAATTCCGTAAACTCATTCATCCCAAAGCCGTAGAAATAATTCGCTATGAGGACAAGAAAGTAGCTGAAAGTATTATTCAGGCCATCTTGGGCTTTATGGCCCTTTACGGCTTATTTTTCGTGGTGGCAAGTTTGCTGGTGTGCGCCCAAGGAATTGACATAATCACCGCTACTTCTGCAGTTGCCGCCACTTTAAACAACATTGGCCCGGGTCTGGCCATGGTTGGGCCAACCAAAAACTTTGGCTGGATGCCTGACTTTTCAAAGCTGGTGCTTACTTTTTGTATGCTGGCCGGCCGTCTTGAGCTTTATACGGTGGCCATCCTTTTTACCCGTAGCTACTGGCGCGGCGCCAGAAAACCCACCTGGCGGTTTTAATCCCTCCCAAGGCGTATATTTGGAAGCTTTTTATATAACAGAGCGTCATCGCGAGGGGACGTAGTCGCCGTGGCGAAGTGACCCTACCAGGTCTTATACGAGGAGCACGAAGTGAGACGAAGCGACCCTACCAGGGTCGTTACGAGGAGGTGCGTGAGCACCGACGAAGTAATCCCCTGAGATTGCTTCGCTCCGCTCGCAATGACGCAGTAGGGAGGCTCGCAATGACAACCCAAAATTGTCATCTGTTTTACGCTCTCATTAATAATATCAGGTCGCTTCCGAAAAGGCCGCTTCGAAAAGTTCTCTAAACTCTTAACTTTTACGGCGAAAGGAGCTTAACCATAAAAGTCAAAGCCCTCCTGATATCTCCTTCACTGAGATGGGGATAGGAGGTCAATATGTTTTCAATGCTGTCCCCAATAGCTGGCCTTTCAAGAAATAGTTCCACTAGACCTTTCCCATTTACCCGTCAGTATCAGGATAAAAATTTTTGTCCAGATGGAAGCCAATAAGTCCGGATTCCCGCTGAAAAATTGCCTGAGAATTAGCTGCAAAAATAGGCCATTTGGTCATGAAATGTCATGAAAGAAAATTTTCAGCTAAAAACTGGAAGCTTTAATATCTCTTGGAAAGGGTGGTGCCCGGGGCCGGAGTCGAACCGGCACGGGGTATTACCCCAGGGGATTTTAAGTCCCCTGCGTCTACCAGTTCCGCCACCCGGGCAAATAACAAAGAGCTATTAACATATTTAAAACCTTCCTGCAACTTGAGCAAGGCGTCTAAATGCCTTGAAGCTCAAATAACGCCGGCCTGGCGTAAAAATTCAATAATTTTTGCCACCACTTCCTCTGTGTTTAAATGGTCTGTCTCTATGATAAGATCGGCATAGCGTTGATAAAGAGGCTCACGTTGAGCAAGAATACAGGCCACTTCTTCCTCTAAACTCTTGTTCGTAAGAGAAGGCCTGAAAGAACAGGACTTTTCATCCTGCTCTAAACGCAAAAGAATTACCTGCGGCTGAGCTTTAAGCCATATAAGAGAGCTGTTGGCCTTTATCAGGTCCATTTCGTCAGTATGCATTACTGAGCCGCCACCAAGGGCTAATACCAAGTTATCTCTTTGGCCCATCTCGTAAAGGGCCTCTTTTTCAAGCTCTCTGAAATATGGCCAACCCTTTTCTTCAACTATTTCAGTAATACTTTTGCCAACCTTATTAACGATGTATTCGTCAAGGTCTAAAAATGGCAGGCCAAGACGCCTGGCTAGTTCTTTCCCTACAGAAGTTTTTCCTGTAGCTCTAAAACCAATAAGGACTATTTTCATTGGTAAAGGCCTTCCAGAACTTCCCAAAAGTTGGGAAAAGACTTAGCCACACAGCCAGGATTCAAAATAACCATACCATGCGCCACCAGGCCCAAAATAGCAAAGGCCATGGCTATGCGGTGGTCATCATAGGTTTCAATTTCAGCTCCCTTTATGTTATCCGTTCCCTCTATGATTAAGCCGTCTTCTAGTTCCTCCACCGGCACACCGCATTTACGAAGTTCAGTAGCCACAGCCTTTAACCTGTCAGTCTCTTTAAAGCGTAAGTGAGGAACGCCCCTGATTATGGTCTTCCCTCTGGCTTTAGCGGCAACTACCGCCAGAGTGGGCACCAGATCTGGATAACGCCCCATGTTTATATCTATTCCCCGAAGAGGGGTTTCAGGATCTCGGCTAACGGTAACTCCCTGCCCGTAAGAAATTTCACAACCCATGCGCGAAAGGATGCCAGCAAAGGCAGCATCTCCCTGAAGAGAGTCTTTGGGAAGATTGGCCACCGTTACTTTTCCACCCACCAGCGCTGCCGCTGCTAGAAAATAAGAAGCACTTGAGGCATCAGCTTCTATTTGATAATGTCTTGCTTGATATTTCTGGGGCTTAACAAAAAAAGACTCTTCTTTTTCTTCAACTTCTGCTCCGAAATTTTTCATAATAGCCAGCGTCAAATCCACATAAGGCCTTGAAACTAAAGGACTGGAAAGTTTTATAACCGCAGGCTCTCTGGTATAAGGCCCTACTAGCAAAAGAGCCGAAAGAAACTGGCTACTCTCTGAAACTGAAAGACTGACTTCTCCTCCTAAAAGTCCTCCACCGGTGATTTTAATTGGTAAAAAACCTTCTTTTTTAAGACAGGAAAGAGACGCCCCCCAGGCTTGCAAGGCTTCAATTAAGGGCTTAAAAGGCCGCTCACAAAGCCTTTTCGTTCCAGTCAGCACAATGGGAGTTCCTTTGCCCAAAGAAGAATAGGCCAGAAAAAATCTAGCTCCGGTACCGTTGTTGCCCATAAAAATTTCTTTACCACTAAGCCTGGGGCTCCCTACTACCCCGCCAATCCTTAAAGCATTTTCAGAAAATTCCACCTTAGCACCAGTAGCAGCCAGGGCGTGGGCCAAAAGATCTGGATCTTCGCTTCGTAATGCATCTTCAAGGATAGATTCCCCTTCTGCCAGCGCTGCACAAATTAGGGCCCGCTGCGTTATGCTCTTTGAGCCAGGCACCTTGACCTGCGCAATTAAAGGCCCATCAAGCGGCTTAATTTCTTTTCTGGTCATTATTTTCTCCTAAAAGTTCTTTTTCTGCCGCTTCTCTCATTAAAGAAGCCTGAGGCCTCGTTCCAAACCATAAATAAAATTGTTCAATACCTTGATAAACAAGCATGGAAAGACCGTCTATAATTTTGCAACCGGCTTTTTCGGCCTCTTTTAAAAGGCGGGTTTTTAAAGGTTGATACACAATGTCCATAACCACTTCAAATTGAGAAAGGATTTCTTCTGGCACCGGGCTTTTATCTTCTTTCAAGCCCACACTGGTAGTTTGAATAAGAATATCGCCTGAAGCATTTTTTAACTCTTCCCACGGGAAGGCCACACCGCCTAAAGTTTGGGCCAATTTTTGAGCCTTTTCAAAGGTGCGATTGTAAATGACCACTGAAGCACCTTCTCTTATAAGGGCATAAACCACGGCCTTGGCCGCTCCACCTGCTCCTACCACCACGGCTTTTTTCCCAGAAATATCTATCTTCTCTTTAAGCGCCTTTTTAACGCCAATCCAGTCAGTATTAAAGCCTAAAAGCAGACTGTCTTTATTTACTATGGTGTTTACCGCGCCGATTTTACTGGCCACAGGGTCTATATCATCAAGCAAAGGTATAACCGCTTCTTTGTGAGGCACAGTAACCGAAACGCCTTTTATGTTAAGAGCTCTTATTCCTTTTATACCCTCTGAAAGATTTTGAGGGGCAAGAGGCAAGAGCCCATATACCGCCTTTATCCCCAGGCTTTTCAAGACGGCGTTGTGCATAGCTGGGGATAAAGAGTGAGAAACCGGCCAACCTATAATTCCATAAGTGTCCATATTGAAAACTTTACTTAGAGTTAACACAAAAGAAAAGTTTTTATTGGATTGTTTAATAGGTTTAACCCTAAAAAATACAAACTTGTCAAAAGGCTAAAATAACAGCAAAATTTGATATATGTTAAAAATTTTACGACAAAGCTGGCTTGTTATTTTTCTACTGCCCTTAGCTGCCTCTATCTGCCTTTTCTATTACTCCTACCAGCGTCAGCAAATCATCTCTCAAGCCAGTAAAGAAACCGAAATATTTATCGCTACCGCCGAGGCCACCCGTTTATACGTAAAGGAAGTTCTGCGCCCCAAAATGTATAAAATTTTTTCTGATGAGCGTTTTATACCTGAAGCCATGTCCACTTCTCATGTGGGTCGGGAAATAATGAAACGCATCGGTAAGCATTTTCCATATATGGAATACAAAAGGGCGGCTATTAATCCGCGCAATCCTTTAAATAAGGCTGATCCTGTGGAGATAGAGATAATTGATAGATTTAAGAACTCAAAAGAAAAGGAGTTGACTCAACTGGTTCTGCGTAAAGGGGTTATGTGTTTTGGACGTTTCAGGCCCATTTACGCCGAAAAATCCTGTCTTAAATGCCATGGAGATCCGGCCAGGGCCCCTAAAGAACTGGTAGAAATATACGGGAAAGAGGGAGGATATTATTATAAACCAGGCCAAATCGTAGCTATTGATGCCGTCTATATTCCTGTAGGCCAGGCTCTGGCCAATCTTAAAAAACAGGTTGTTTCCAGTTTTATTTTTGGAATAGGGCTTCTTTTTTTCCTGGTCTTTTCTATAAGGTTGCTCCTGCAATATGAATTTCTTCCCCGTTTAAGAAAGCTTTCTATCTATCTGGGAAGCATTATTCCCGGTGAAAGATTCAAAAATCTATCTGCTGATGATAACGTAGAAAGGATAACTTCTTCTTTAGAAGACCTGGCTTTAGAAGTAAAACGGGCGCACCGGGAACTAAAAAAATCAGAACAGAAATATCGTTCCCTTTTTGAATCGTCTCAGGACACTATCTTGATGTGGGACCAAAGCTGTAAATTAGTAGATATAAACCCTGCAGGACTTAAGTTTTTTGGTTTCATAAACAAGGAAGAAGCCCTTAGCATTGAAACCATTGAACAACTTTTCTGGGACCACCAAGACGCCCTTAAATTTATAGACAAATTAAAGGAAAAAAGTCAAATAAAAGACTGGGAAACTACCGTAGTAAATAGAGAAGGGAAACGTTTTCAAGTCCTAGTTACAGCCAGTAAAGCCATTGAAATAGACAGATTAATCCTTTATGTGGGCCTATTTAGAGACATAACCGAAAAAAAACTGATGGAAAAACACATTATTACCACGGAGAAACTGGCGGCAGTAGGGCAGCTAGCAGCAGGGCTTGCTCACGAAATAAACAATTCCTTAAGTGTAATTAAGTGCTACGCTAATCTTTTAGCCAAAAGCAATTCTAAAGATACGCAAGCCTTAAAAGACCTGGAAGTAATTAAAAAACACGTAAAATTATGTCAGCAAATCCTCCAGAATCTGCTTAATTTTTCTCGCCCCACTGAATATAAAAAAGATAGGGTAAACATAAACGACATTATCAAAGAGGTAGCCGAACTTTTTGCTGCAAGGCTCAAAAAAAGAGAAATAAGCCTTTCTCTTGAGCTTTCACCTGACCTCCCGGAACTTTTTCTTGACCGGGACAAAATGAAACAGGTCTTTATGAATATGTTTTTGAACTCTCTTCAGGCCATTGATAAAAAAGGAGAAATTATCGTCAGCACTTACTTTGACTACCTTAAAAACCAGGTAATAATAAAAATAAAAGACACCGGTTGCGGTATTCCTCAAACAATCATAGACAAAATATTTGACCCCTTTTTCACTACCAAAGCCCCTGGAGAAGGCACAGGCCTTGGTCTTTCAGTAAGTTACGGTATCGTAAAAGACCACGGAGGCCAGATTTTAGTGGAAAGCCAGCTTGGACAGGGAACGACTTTTACCATAATTTTGCCAGTTGAGATGACAGTATGAAGGGAACAATCCTCATAGTTGATGACGAAAAAGACCTTTTGGAAGGACTCAAAAGGCTTATTGAACCTGAACTTGATTGTACGGTTTTTACGGCAGAAAACGGCCGAAAGGCCTTAGAAATTCTTGAACAGCAGGACATTGACCTAATCCTTACCGACATACGCATGCCAGAAATGGATGGGTTTTCTTTGCTAAAGGAAGTCAAGAAACTACACCCCGATATAACTATCGTTATCATCACTGCTTACGGCACTATTGAGCAGGCGGTGCGAGCAGTAAAAGAAGGGGCTTATGATTTTATTCAAAAGCCCTTTGAAGATGAACAACTCCTCCACGTGCTTAAAAAGGGGTTAGAAAGAGGTCGTCTTATAAGGGAAAACAAGCGCCTCCAAAGTCAGCTAGGCGATAAGGTTTTTGAAAATTTTGTAGGGCAAAGTGCTCGCTTAAAAAAAGTTATTGAAACCATTCGTATGGTAGCTCCCACTGATGTAACAGTTCTCATTCTTGGAGAATCTGGCACGGGTAAAGAATTAGCTGCTAGAGCGGTTCATGCTTTAAGTCGTAGAAAAAACCAACCTTTGATAACGGTAAACTGCCCAGCCCTTCCTGAACCTATTCTTGAAAGTGAGCTTTTTGGATATCGTAAAGGAGCTTTTACCAACGCCACCACTGACCACCGGGGCCTTTTTGAAGAGGCCCATGGTGGGACTATTTTTCTTGACGAAATTGGCGACATAACGCCATCGGTTCAAACCAAACTTTTGAGAGTCCTTCAGGAAAAAGAAATAAAACCTCTGGGTTCATCGCAAACTAAAAAAGTTGACGTACGCATCATTGCTTCTACCAATCAAAACCTGGAAGAAAAAGTAAAAGAAGGCTCTTTTAGAGCTGACCTCTTCTATCGCCTAAATGTGGTCACCATTGAGATGCCCCCCTTAAGAGAAATCAAAGAGGATATTCCTCTTCTGGTAAACCATTTCCTTAAAAAAACAGCCGAAGAACTGGGTATGCCCCCTAAATACATTTGCCCTGAAGTAATTGACTTTTTCATGGAATATCACTGGCCAGGGAACATACGAGAACTTGAAAACGTAATCAAAGCTGCGGTGGTAACCTCTCCCTCTGATATTATCTCCCTTGAAAACATTCCTTTAGCCCAGAAAAAGGGCTTTTCCCCTAAATTTTTGATAGAAAAAGATCCTTCCGTAGATATTGATTTTTCTTTGCCTTATAAGGTCCTTAAAGAAAAAGTTCTTTCCAATTTTACCGTAGCTTATGTAAAACAGCTTCTAGAAAAGACCAGAGGAAACATAACCCGGGCTGCCGAAATAAGCGGTATCAAAAGACAATCCCTCCAGAAGATTTTAAAGCGCTATGGCCTAGACCCTGCCAACTTTAGGTAACATCTGACTGCCAACTATAGTTTGCAGTGCCAACAAACGTTGGCGTTTTTTTGTAAATAGAGATTTTCAGTTTTCTTGTTTTTTCAAGCTTTTAGCCTATCCCCATTTTGTGAAATTTTGGAACAAAGTTTGCTTTTATAAAGTCAAAAGACGAAAAAAGGGGGGGTGAGAAAAGAAAATAGGCGGATTGGGATAGGTATAATTTTTCTAAAAATTTTGGAAGGAGGAGAAAAATGGCGGAAGAAAAAAAGAAAGAAGTTCACGGAACAGGTTCTTTGAGTGCTGATGCTCTTGAGGCAGAAGACGTTTTATCTGGGGCTGAGCCCTGGGAACCATGGGAAACCAAGTTAGTAGTGGGTTCTTTTATAGTTGCCTTTATTATTCTTCTTATCGGCCTTTTCATTGTGCCAACTTCAATCATTAATGCCGGAGGTTAGGAATGGAGCTCCAGGCAACTATCTGGCACGATGGCAAAAACTGGGTGGTAGAAGCAGAGGGCTTTAAGGTAAAGGCCTCTGAACTTGACGAGCTTGACCGCAAAGTGGCTAGTCTTATCAAAAGTGACCCTTATTTCGCCAATAAAGGGATTAGGCGGGTCAATATGTTTTTTGACATGATGACTATTCCCCAATGGATGCGGCAATACATGCAGCATTATTTTTCCCGCATCATAGAACTTGAGGAGGTGAAGTAATATGTCTCAGGAGAAGAAAGGCTGGACTTATGGCATGCTCACCCAGGAAGACTGGTGGGCAGTATGGATTGGCGGTTTTTTTATGATTTTGGGCCTTTTGAGCGTGTGGGGTATTGATTTAGTCGGTTGGATTACTTATCCCAAAATCTGGGTATTTAAGATGCCAGAAGGGGCTGTTCCCAAAAAGATAGTCCCCTGGTATCAAGCTTTCTACCCTCTCGGAGCCAAGTATAGCTTAACCGCTAAAAAGTTCTGGAAATCTATTGGACCTATTGGAGGTATTCTCATTACTTACGTAGCTTTTACCATCCCATTGTGCATAGGTGCTTATTTTATGCGCTGGAACGTACGTCAGTTTTTCCTGGGATGGACGGTTATCTTTTTCCTGACTTATCTTTGCTGGTTTATCGGGCACCATGCCTTTTTCGCCGCTACCACCGTACATCTCAAGAAAAGTAACTTCCCTGATATGTTTACCCTTTCTCTTGGTGGTGGTGCCTCTTTCATCCTGGCCCTTATTGTAGGTTTAATAATTGGAAACTTTTTCAAACCTCTGGCCAGGTTTCTTTCTGAGGCAGCCAAGCCCGAATGGTATATCAAGACGGCTATTGTGTTTTTGGGTGTTAAAGTAGGTTATCTTCCCATTAAAATGGCCACCTTTTCCCAGAAACTTGGGCACAAAGTGGCTGGACTCACCTTTGAGTTATTCCTAGCAGGTGCTGTAGCTACCTTTGTGGCCTATCTCATTTTCTGGCCAGGTATTTATACCATCTCCCGTAAGATTTTTAAGCTTCCACGTAAGACAGCGGCCGTTCTTGGTTCTGGTATTTCTATTTGTGGTGTTTCTGCCGCGGTAGCTACCGGTGGAGCCGTTAGGGCTAAGCCTGTGGTTTCCATAATGGTTTCGGCGCTGGTGGTAGTGTATGCGGTGATAGAGCTTATTATTCTCCCCTGGTTTTTTACTTACGTATGGCCTGGGCCAGAAGGGGCTTTAGTTGCCGGCCCGGCCATGGGTCTTTCCGTTAAAACCGACGGTGCAGACGCGGCTGCTGGTGAACTTCTTGATGAACTTATGCGGGCTAAAATAGCCAAAGACACCAACGGTGCTGTGCAGTGGCCTGAGGGAATCATAACTGTAAGCGCAGTTGTTACCAAACTCTGGATTGACATGTTCATTGGTCTCTGGGCTTTTATTTTAGCCCTGCTCTGGTGTTATGTAGTAGAATGCCGTCCAGGTGAAAAAGTCCCGGCCATAGAAGTCTGGCATCGCTTCCCTAAATTTGTCATCGGTTACTTTGCCGCCTGGATTATATACTTAACCATCTTCTTTGGTCCTGGACACGCTGGTGCACCTGAAGGTATGGCTATTTTAAAAGCCGCTAAGGCTGGAGCTGTTCCCGTAGAAAAAGGTATGCGAAAGCTCTTTTTCATGCTTACCTTCTTAAGCCTTGGTATCATCACAGACTTTAAAAAGCTAAAAGAGGCCCAGTTTGGTAAGATGGTCTGGGTCTATCTCATAGGTCTTTTCTTCTTTATCATTCCAGTGGCCTGCTTGATCTCCTGGCTCTTCCACCAGGGTATGGAACTCCCCAACATCGCTGGTATGGGCATTGAATAAGCTAAGAAGGGGGCTTTAAGCCCCCTCTTCTATTACACAAAAAGGTTGACACCATTAAAACGTTAAGTTAACTTTTGGGAAGCTAACATGTGGGGCCGTAGCTCAGTTGGGAGAGCGCGTGAATGGCATTCACGAGGTCGAGGGTTCGAGTCCCTCCGGCTCCACCAATTAAAAAGGTTTCTATATGGCCAGGCCTGAATTGATAAAAAATATCCCGCGCGAACAAAAAGCATCTCGCTTAAGCCCTGAAAACGAAATAGTCCTTAAAACCACTAAAGAAATTGTTGTAAAATTCATTGAAATGGGCCGTTGTTCCCCGGCTTCTTTTGACGAAGTTTTCAAGCAAGTCTTTAAAACCATCAAAGAAACTGTCACTTCCGAAGAAAATACCTAGCGAAATATTTCTTCACAGTTAATCTTAACCTAATCATGAAGAACAAAGATATTTATTTTATGCGTATAGCCTTAAAAGAAGGTCAAAAGGGCCTGGGGTTCACCTCACCCAACCCACCTGTTGGGGCAGTGATAGTAAAAAATGGCGAGATAATAAGCAAAGGCTATCACCGTCAAGCAGGCACCCCCCACGCGGAAATTCATGCCTTACGAGAGGCTGGAAATAAGGCCAAAGGGGCAACTATCTATGTCACCTTAGAGCCCTGCAATCACCACGGGAAAACTCCTCCGTGCACCCAGGCGATTTTAAAGGCGGGAATTAAAAGAGTAGTTATCGGCGTAAGAGACCCCAATCCCAAGGCCCAGGGGGGAGCTGAATTTCTTAAAAACCAGGGGCTTGAAGTAATTACAGGTGTGCTCGCAGAAGAATGTGCGGAACTCTGCCGCTTTTTTCTAAAATCTGTAAGAAAAAAGTTGCCCTGGGTGCTGGCTAAGGCGGCCATGAGCCTTGACGGACGCATTGCTACGCGTAGGGGCGATTCCAAATGGATTACAGGGGAAAGGGCCAGAAGCTACGGGCATAAGCTTCGTACTTTATGCGACGCTATTCTTGTAGGGAAAAATACTGTACTAAAAGATGACCCCTTACTTACCTGCCGATTGAGGCGCGGGAAAAATCCAGTTCGCATAATTCTTGACTCCAAACTTTCACTGCCTGTAGAGCGTAAAATTTTTCAAAATAAAGACGCCCAAACTATAGTGGCCTGCACCGAAGATGCCCCTCTTGATAAAGAAAAAAAGTTAAAAGAGAATTCAGTAACAGTGTGGCGGTTGCCAGAAAAAAACGGCCAGGTTGATCTTAAAGCATTACTCAGAAAGGCCCTTGAACATTATATTTTGAGTATTCTGGTTGAAGGGGGAGCCGAAGTTCACGGAAGCTTTTTTGAACAGAAACTGGTTGACGAAGTGGCCTTTTTTTACGGACCTTATGTTATCGGAGGAGCTACAGCCCCTTGTGCCGTAGGAGGGAAAGGGCCTGCCAAACTGGAGGAAGCCTCAAAACTCCCGCAACTTTCTTTAAAAAAACTGGGAGACTCTTTTTTGATTAAAGGCTATCTAACTTTACCGTTCAGTCTTACCCCCTGATAAATCTTTAAAAAGCTTTGCAGAAAGATAAAACATAAGTCCCGTTGTCATTGTATGTTTTTTACAAGGAGGTACGGAACACCAACGAAGTAATCCTTGTCTCGAGGTCTCGAGCGCTAGCGAAGGGAAGGAATCTCCAGATTTTCCTATTCGGCAAACCCGAGACGGTTCATTTTTTTCAGCGCTATCGGTCTTCAGGAAATAGCTCGTCTATAGGTAGGCCATATTTTTGTGAAATTTCTAAAAGGGTGGAAAAAAGTTCCTCACAGAGCAAACATACCCCTATTTTTTCTCCTAGTTCACGGTAAAATTTTTGTGCTTCTGAATACTTAATAATTATGTCAAGGAGGGTTTTGTTTTCTAGCTCAGACATTTTTTTAAAGCCTCTCCCAGGAAAGGTATTATTTCTTTTATTTGAGTAGCAGGACTTGGCTTAGCCAGAAGACCTGCCAGCCGATTAGTCTTAGCCGCTATTATACACGCTTCTTTTATCTCAAGGCCTTTTGCCAAAAGAGCTCCCACAAGCCCGGTGAGAGTATCCCCTGTGCCACCAATGGCTTCAAGGGCCTCAACCATAGGTTCTTCAACTTCGGCTTCAATGTGCCCATTGATAACCACCAGGTCTCTTTTGCCTTTTACGAGCAAGGCCTTAGCGGCATTTTTGTAGGCACAGGCACGCTTAATATACTCTTCCACTTTTTCTTCATCAGGAAAAAGAAACCCTCTTGTGTAAAGTGGATGAGGGGCTTTTTCGTCAGCTAAAAAGGCAAGCTCTCCAAGGTCTGGAGTAAAAAGGTCATAAGAAGGAGCAAGCCCTGCCATTTTAGCCGCATACATAAAGCCAGCATCAGCCACAAGAACTGGCCTTTGAGCCATCTTCTCTACGCCTAAAAAGGCTTTTCCCTGACCGTCAACATCAGGAAAGAGGTAGTGAAACACAAGCACTTTAAAATTTTTTGGGGGGAGGTCCCTGGAAAGTAACTCATAAAGCTTTTGGCTCCCAGCGCCTTTACCCGTATCTCCAACCAGGTAAACAAAGGGAGGAGACATATCTAAAACTTTAGCGGCTTCAATGGCAGCGGCGATTAGAGCAGGTGTCCCGCGGGTTACATCGGCTTCATAGCCTTTTAGATAAATTTTGTCTTCATCTGAAGCCGCTTCACCGTAAACCAGCGGAAAGTCAGGGTTAGGAACCGTGCCTACAATGGCAAGCATCTCTTCTTGGCCTCCTCAAGGGCCAACTGAAGGGTGTAACCACAAAGGGTATGACCGAACGCCCTTGGCTCTGGAGCCTGGTCTAACGGTTTACCTAACATAATAGAGGCCAGAAACGGCACATCCGGACATCCACCTCCAGAAATGTTCACTATAACTTTGGTTTTCTTGTCAACAGTGATTTTCATATTGGCCACATGAATCATCAGGTAATCACCAAAGTCTTTTACACGGCACATATCAACTGGTTCAAGCAGAGGATCCTTTACCGGTACTAAAGAAAGAGGAGACACCCGGTGTTCTTCAAGAAAGCGCAAAATTTCTAATTTGAGCATCAAGGGAATTTCTATAACCATATCACAACCCTGGCGCACCTCTGGGGGAGGGGCTTTAACTTTTACTGGAAAACCTTCTTTTTTTAATAATTCCTCAGCTCTTATCACCTCGCTGGTGTTTTCAAAAAGCAAAAAACCCTTTTCAACGCCTGAGTCTTTTTTATCTTCTTTATCTAAAGATAAAGAAAAAGGTAGTATTTCAGTAATTGTGTCC
>NZ_LSFI01000049.1 GCF_001642325.1 Thermodesulfatator autotrophicus
TGCGGCAGAGTAGATGAAAATGATTGCCCATAATAGCGAAGCCATAGACTTCAACGAAATATACCTGAGAGAGCCAGCGGATAAGGTGTAACAGGTAGTCTTTTTCTTCAGGGCCGAGGACATCGTGGCCAGGCAGAGCGGTGCGGGAGATGACGTGATAGGCGGCCTTTGGGTCATCCATGAAAAATCTTGGAATGCGCGGCATGATGAAACCTCCTTGCAAGAAAATTTGCCTGTCCCTATTTTCATCGGCCAATTTTTGACAGGGCTTAAAAATTTGCCTGTCCCTTTTACAACCTTTTACAAAATCACATCTTCTTCGAAGTCATCTGGAAGTTCGCCCCAGCCGTAAGAGAAGGCTTTTTTACGACAGGTTTCACAAAGGCGGTAAATGCGCACCCGGTCTTCCCTGGGTTTGAAAATTCTTTTTATCCCCGCTTTCATGTTCTCATAAGCTTCAGGGGTAAGCCAGCACTCAAACACACTCTTTTGCTTCCACTCTCCGTAATCTTTTAAGAACTTATGCATCTCTCGCAGGCGCTTATCGTCAGAAATATCGTAGGAAACAATATAAAAATACCGTTTAGACACCTTCCTAATCCTGGGTAAAGCTCTGGTATTTACCTTCCCGCCCTTCAAGCACCCGCCCAAGGTGCCAGACCTGTTGCTGCATTATCAGTCGGTAGCGGAGTCTCTTACCAAGCGGGGCATACAATGCCTCTTCGCCCAGACGTTCGCGAAACTTTCCCAAAAATTTGCGCAAACCATCTGGCGTTAGCCTCACCGCGGAAAAATCACCCTCTTCATCCCATGGTTCTTTGGTAAAGTCCTCTTTCCTGATGGTGCGCCAGTTAAAAAGACGCACCACTAAAGGATCAACAATTAGAGGCCGCCATTCCTCCGCCAGGTCAAGCACCAGAGAAGGCCTGCCGTACTCAGGCACATGCAAAAAGCCAAGGTAAGGATCAAGGCCGCTTGTTTCGGTAAGACTCCAGATTTGAGCAAACAAAAGTGTATAACCCAAAGATAAAAGCGCATTTATAGGGTCAGGCGGAGGCCTTCTTATGCGTCCAGGAAAAGTCAGGCCATCTACCTGAAAGAGTTTCCCGAAAACATCAAAGTAAACCTGAGCGGCCTGTCCCTCAATCCCTCTTAGAGACTCAAGACTCTTGGCCTTTTCTGCCTCTTTGGCTTTCTGACGTAAAAGAAGTATGGCTTGGCTGATTTTCTCGTCCTTTAACTTGCGATTTTGCCGTCTGAGAAAGGCCTTCTGGTTTTTAATCTTCCCATAGACTATAGCTTTAGCCAGCTCAAGGCGGCGGGTCTCGTTTTCAAAGGCCCTGAATTGAGCAAGCCTTAACTCCACATTTTTGCCCCTTGGTGGGGCTAGGCGGCCCAAATATTTGCCTGATGTGGTCAAAAAATGCACTTTGATTTCGTGTTTTAAAAGAGCCTGCAAGGCCTGGGCTGAAAAGTTAACCCGCCCAAAGACATATATCTCGTCCAGGTCGTCAAGCCTTATTTCACGAACTTCTTTTTCTTCCTTAAAGAACTGAAGTCTCTGGCCTTGCTTCCTGACTTTTAGCCCCTGTTCTGTTATGTATAAGGCCATCAGGTTTTCTCCAGCTTAAGTCTTCCATCTTCACAGTAAAGAAATACCTTTTCAGCCAGGCGAATTCTTTTACCAGGCCTGGCCTCAAGATAAGAAACGAGCTCCTTTTCCAGGTTTGCCAGCCTGCGCTCAAGCTTTTCTTTTTCGTTCAGGTAGAACCAGTAATGCCTGGCCAGTTCAGCTACCGAACGATGCTTGAGGGTAAGCGTTTCCTCCTCGGGAGGCACCAGAATAGGCGAAACATGAAGAAGAGGAGAAGGGTATCTTTCTTCTGCGTTTTCAAATACACAGTAGCAAGAAAGAGTGGTTGTAAGAGTGGGGAACCAGGCCCTTAGTTTATAGCAACTAATAGGATTGGGCGGAAGCCCTTTGCGCTGACGTTCAACCCTTGAGAAGTGGTAATCAGGGCAGGGGTGGAGCACTTCGTGTAATAGACGGCCGTCCTGGTCAAGAAGGCCCACGGTGAGGAAGAGGGCCAGCTTTTCTTCCCGTGTGAGGATGCGCCCAGCCTGGGCCTTACGCACCAGAGAGTCAATCACCGCACATTTTTCACAGAGCCGCGAAAGCAGCTCATCAAAGGGCTTTACCGTGCGCGCCTCAAAGCGTAATTCTCCACCGCGGCAAAAAGTTTTAACTTCAGAAAAGCTTAGCTGCCGCCATTTTTTGAAAAAAGAAAGTTGCTCTGGATATGGCTCACCACTTTCATCTATAAAAAGTGCTCTTTGCCTGGTAGAAGGGTTAACCCCCAGGGGTAAAATCACCGCCTGCTCTCGCCAGCCAAGCCCTACTGGTTTAGTGAGATTCCAGGCCTGATAAAGCACTCCGTCTTCGGGATAGGGAAGCTTATTTAGCAAGGTTTTTAAAAACCTTTTGGCCCATAAAAAGTGGATAGGCTCAGAAAACAAAAACCACAGGCGGTAATAATAGGGTGACAAAACCTCAAGGGCAGCGGACAGGCCTTCATCTTTAACCCTTTTGAAAGCCGAAAGGGCCACATAGTTTACGGCCTCACTTTTAAAGTGAAGCCAGCTTTTATCACGGGCATGGCGAGCCCTATCTTGTTCTGAGATGCGAATGGCAAGAAAAGCAACCCTTGTGCGGTTTTCTTCGTCAATGGGATAAACACCAAAATAGCGCTTACCAAGCAAGTGCTCCTTAAGCTTTTCTTCATCAAAGGCCTTTTCGCGATAAAGAAAAACAGGTGCTCCGGTAGAATTTAAAACTATTTCCCCGTAAGCCTTCCGCCCGTAAAGAAATGGCCCAAACGGCTCAAGGTCTCTTTTCCCCAGGGAAGGTGGAAAGTACCGCGGCCCCGACGCAGGCTTCTCTTTTTGCCTGGTTATAACGGCGTAAGAACCAGCTTCACCGAGCTCTTCATAAATTTTTGCCAGAAGCTCGCGAGCAGAAGAATTCTCTGGCTCTTTTTGCAAAAAACGCCTAGTCAGTCTTTTAGCGGTATCAAGGTCTCCCAATTCATAGTAGAGCCTTGCCAGAGCCCAAAGAGCGGGAGGATAATTTTTTTCCACCTCCAGGGCTTTCTGGTAGCACTCAATAGCCTGAATGGGCAAGGCAAGCTCTTCACAAAGAATACCCCAGCGCAGGTATTCATCGGCCTTTTGGCCAGGCCAAAGACGATAGCGAAGCACAAGGGCCCTTGCCTTTTCTTCCAGGCCCTGAGCCAAATATTCTTCAGCCATAAGAAGATGTTTCACAATATGTCATACTCCTTGTGGCGCAGAAGTTTTTTATCCCGTCCAAGGTGTTCAATGTGTTTTTCACAGCGTTCACAAATAGGGTAATAACGTACACTGTCTTCCAGAGGATCAAGGATTGGTTCTACTGAACGGCGCAAAGCCTCAAGCTGAACAGAAGTTAAGTGACACTCAAATACGCTATAAAGCACCCGCACCCCAAAATCTTCCATAATTTTAGCCACCTTACGCAGGCGCTTATCATCTGAAATGTCGTAAGAGATGAGGTAATGAGTAGCCTTCAAAGCCTTACCTCCATCCCTTTTAAGACTTTTTGCCAAAAAGGACTGAAAATGACAAGAAAAATTTTTTCAGGGACAGGCAAAATAATTTCCTAAGAAGAAGGCAGGTTAAACTAATTCTTGTTTATTGAAATATTTCTTGAGACTGCTTCGTTTGTCCCGAGGGGAGCGAAGGATCTCCTCGCAGTGACAAAGAAGGTTATCATTGCGAGCCACGAAGTGGCGAAGCAATCTTTTCCAAAGTAAAAAATTTAACGTCACCCCGCGTAACATTCTGTTGTAAAAGATGCTCCTATTAATAACCGGAAAGCTTTAAAAAGTGTTGACACGCAAGAGATTTTTTACTAAGGCAAATTCAAAGAATAGACAAAGGGATGGAGGGTGTTTATTTTAGACTCCCTCGATAAAGAAAACGATAAAGTTCTTATCTTACAGGTTCCAGGTTCTATGTAAAAGGTAGGTTTTTATGGCCAAATCTTTTCTGCCAGAAAGCTTTAAAATTTCCTTAGCAGCTCTTTTCCACGATATTGGCAAGATAGCTCAGGGTGTGCTTGAGTTACTTGCTTTAAATTAATGAACTATGAATAAACAGGATAGACTTAAAAATTTGCGTCAGAGATTTGATAAACTGGTTACCATTAAATTTAAGTGCCGAATTATCACCCCTATGTTTTTAGGAGATGCCGAACAAAAGGCCTCGCTACGCTCAGCACCTTTTAAGGGACTTTTGCGCTACTGGTGGCGGGTGGCTGCGGGGAGAAAATTCCCCTCTTACAGTGATCTCCTTAAGGAAGAGACCAAAATTTTCGGAGGTGGGGGTGAGGAGTCGAAAAAAAGCCTGGTGAGAGTAGAAGTGGAAGGGAATCCTCAAGTAGTAGAAGACCCTCGGATTCCTGGGGTTAATAATGTTCGGCATCCAGAGGTGATACGTCCGGTCCATCCTTTACTTTATCTCGGTTACGGGCCGGTAATATGGAAAAAGGGAAAGGGGGCTATTTACAACCGTTCTTACCTTAACCCTGAGGATACTTTTCAGCTTATACTGCGCGTGCCCGGCTCTTTACTAAATAATGAAACCTTTAAACTTGCCCTTATATTATTCCGCGCCTTTGGAGCCGTGGGTTCTCGCTCGCGCAACGGCTGGGGGAGCTTTCAGGTGGAAAAAATTGAGGGTTGCCCCCATTGGGATGAAAATTTTACCGAAAGATTGCCAAAAGACCTTCCTTCTTGGAAAGATTGTTTTAATAAATCTTATCCTCATACCCTTGCTAAAGGAGATAATGACAAACTGCTTTTATGGAAAATAGAAGAATTTGAATCTTGGGAAAAAGCTATGAAATTCCTTGCTGAAGTTTATATTTATGTCAGAACTGGTGTTCCACAGAGAGGGTATAAGTGGCCTAAACAAATGAGACTTGATGCCGATGCTCAAAATCTTATCGCTGAAAGACATCTGTTAGGTTTTCCCTTAACTAATCATCCGGCACGCAATGCTGGATGGAAACGACTCGCTTCTCCTTTGCATTTCTTTATAAGAAGAGGAAATAATAATAAATATTTAGCATTTATTTTACATCTTCCTTATTTTATAGAATCAGCACAAAGATTTGTCTCACAAGCTGACCAAATCAAACTCTGGCAAAAAGTACACCAGCGTTTAGACGACGCTATGCAGAGGGCAAGTATAAATGACTGCCTGTAAAATTCCGCAAGCATTTCATGATGACGAAAATTATTGGCGCGAAAAACTGGCCGCCTTTTTGCACGACCCACCGGATAAAGCTTTATCCATCTGGGGTCATGTAAGACGAGCCGAAAAACTGCGTGAAAAAATATATGTCTCCGCCGATGAAAATTTGCTTTCCAGAGCTGATCAGGTGGCTTCAGGGCTTGACCGTACCTTCCTGCCCGAAAAGGAAAGCGGGGGTGAAATAAAATTTCCAGAACAGCCTATAGTTACCCATCCTACCGGTAAAGGCAGATATCTTGTTCTGGAACCTTTAAATAATTTGAAGCTTGAAACTATTTCAAATCAAATTGAAGAATTAATAGAAAAAGACACTAAAAATTTCCCTAAAAACTTTTATTCTTTTGTCCTTTTTCATTATTTTCGGCATGTTCTTCCGTATCGCCTGGCCCAAAAAAAAGTAGGTAATCTTTCCTGGCAATGGTGGTGCCTTCCCGCAGACACGCGCCTTCCAGACCATTCCATCTGGCAGCACTGTGCTCTGACTTCGGCCCTTTACTCCTGTTACCGGCTTTCGCCCAACAAGAAGGCCTCGCTCATGGTCTTTAGCATCACCCCGGTGCAGGACTTTATTGCTCGTTCACGCAAGCTGCGGGATTACTGGACGGCCTCGCTTATCCTTTCCTGGTTGGCTTCAGAGGGCCTGTGGATAGTAATATCTCGCTATGGCTCAGACCATATTATATATCCTTCTCCCATAGGCCAGGCTTTAATAGAAGCAGGGTTAGACAAAACATGCGGTTTTAGCTCCTGGAAGGCTCGCTATCACCTTGAGGCCAGAGCTGCCACGCTTCCCAACAAGTTTCTATTTCTTGTTCCCGCGGGCAAAGAAGAAGAAATTGCTTTGCTTATTGAAGAACAAATAAAACATGCCTGGTGGGAACTCGCCAAAAAGGTTAAATATCTTCTCGTTGAAAAGAAATGTTTTGATGTAGTCCCAAAAGTTTGCCTGAAAAGTTTTAATGATATTTTTGAGCGCCAGGCAAAAAGCTTCTGGGAGTTCCACTGGGCAGCCGTGCCTTTGCTTGACGAGCATCTTCTTAATCAAAACAAGCTTTTTATTCCTGAAAACATCGTCCAGAAACTTGAAGCTTATCTGGAGGAAGCTCGTCAGAAAAAATTGTCATATCTAAACTTTACCGAAAAATTTTTTTATTCGGCTTCCTATGATTTTGTAGGGCGCAGTCTTGCTGCGGAAAAGCTCTCTCCTGTGGAACAGCGGGCCGAAGAACCAGGTATAAAGTGTCATCTACATCCAGACCTTGAAGCTTTAAGATTTTCCTGTCTGGAATGTAAAAATGAGGGGAAAAACTGTGAACTGATAACAGGCAAAAAGCCAGATCCTAATCCTAAGCCAAGCCGCGATCTATGCTGGCAAAAAATCCGTAAAGGATTTTCAAAATCAGAATTTAAAGAAACCGAGCGTCTTTCAGCTCTGGGCCTTATTAAACGCCTGGCTTACCTGGCGGTGGATAAAGAACATCCGCTTTATCCATTCTTCCAGGGAGCTGAGGGCTTTCCTTCCACCACCGAAATAGCTCTGCAAGATTGGCTTGAGCGAGCCCAAAAAGACATAGATGAACTCGGCCTTTCTCCTAAAAAAATAGCTGAAATTTTACATCAAAAAGAAACGAAGGAAAAATACGAAATTGAAGCCATTTCAGCCCAAAAAGAAGAAATTCGCCAAAAAGTTTTTGACCTTTTAAGTCGTCGTAAAGAAAAAAATGACGAACCAACCGCATACGATCGCTATTACGCCGTTCTTATTATGGATGGCGACCGGATGGGAAGGCTACTTTCTGGCGGTTTTGCGGCTACCTGGCGAGATGTTATTCACCTGGAGATTATAAGGCGTCTTGAAAATAATGAGATTGGCTCAAATTTTAAGACTTTCTGGCAAGATTTTCTCAACTGCAAGCGTCTAATTTCCCCGTCTGTCCACGCGGCTTTATCTAAAGCTTTATCTGACTTTGCCCTTTATACCGTGCCCTCTATTGTGACCAGGTATAGGGGACGCCTCATTTATGCTGGTGGAGACGATGTGTGTGCAGTTTTTCCTGTATCTCAGGCACTTAAAGCAGCCCGAGAGATAGCCACGGCCTACAATTGGGCCTTCGTCAGGTATGGTAAACCACGGGTAGTGGTAAGAAGGCAGGGAGAAAATATCAGCTCGGAACATGTAGCCGAAGAAATCTTAAATGCCAGAGACTTACAACCGGAAGACCGCTTACTTCTTCACCTGGGGCCTGGAGATGAGATTTCCATTTCTGCCGGGCTTTTGATCGTGCATCACAAATGGCCCTTGCGTGCCGCTGTTCGCCGGGCACACGAATTGTTGGACCTGGCCAAGGATTCTGGCCGGGCGGCCATGGCCTTGGAACTGCAACGCCGGGCCGGGGAACGCCGCATCTTTGTGGCTGGCTTAAACGACCGGGTTTTAGAGCTTTCGGTCTGGGATGCCTTTGAGAGCCTGATTGAGGCTTTGGCTAAGGGTAAACTTTCGTCTTCTTTTGTTTATCGTTTGGCTGCCTATGAAGAAGCTCTTCTCGTCTTGAAACACAACCCCAAGGATATGTTTCGTTTTGTACATGCTCAAATCAAAAAAGAAGAAAACAATGTAGATTTGGCTAAACATATAGTGTCTATCATCCTTGGACAGCGCAGGAAGAAAAATTTTTGCAGTGTTATCGGGGATTCTCTGGCCTTAGAAGCCCTGGCTATTGCTAATTTTCTGGCAGAAGCGAAGAAACGAAATGAGTCAAACGGTGCTTAAAATAAAAGGATACCGCTTTTTCTTCTTTTCGCGGGAAGAACCCCGCAAGCACGTTCATGTTCATTGTGCCAATGGCGAAGCAAAATTCTGGCTGGAGGAAGAAGTGGCTCTGGCTAAAATATGGTTTGAGTACAAAGAAACTAAACGAAATAGAAACAATATTGAACACCCGGAAAAATACCCTTTGAAGGCCAAACGATGATCGCCCAATGGCTTGAGATTAAACCATTTGACACGCTTTTTTTCCGCGGCGGAGAACCCATGGAGGCGGGAGAAACGCACGAGGCTGGTGTACCAATCTTTCCCCCGGTGCCGGAGACTATTATCGGGGCGCTGCGCACCGCCATCCTGGCACAAAAAGGAATAGATCCCGAACGGCTAAAGCCTTTGCCCGAAGACCAGGATTTAGACCCTGAAAATTTGCCCCTCTGGGGCACGCCCAAACGGCCTGGCTTTAGTATAACCGGCCCTCTTCTTAAGGCAAACGGAGTAGTGCTGTTCCCGGCTCCGGCGAGCTGGTTTTATAATGGAGCCCTGGGGGAAACTTTAACCGTTTATGAGGCCAGGCCTTTAGAGCCGCAAGAAGCTCTTCCGGTAAAGCTTTCACGCTCCAAGGCCCTTTGGGTAACAAAACCTCCCGAAGAAATGGAGCCTCTTCTGGGGCGTTTCTGGCTTACTCGCCGAGCGCTAGAAAATACCGAGTCATTTAAACTCAAGGTAGCCTGCTCTTTAGAAGAGATATCTGAGGATGAGTCCCTGGCTGTGCCATTTAACCTTTTATTAAAAACTGAAGAAAGAGTAGGCATTGCCAGAGATAATCGTTTTAGAGTGGTTAAAACAGGCCATCTTTATGCCGCACGCCACCTTCGGCTAGCTTCTGGTGTTGCTCTTTTGGTTGGCCTGGATAAACCTCTTTGCTCTTCACACCTGAAAGAAGAAGGTGTTTTTCAGCTTGGAGGAGAAGGCCGCCTGGTGCGCTATCGGTTGATAAAAGAGAACCCGCAGCTTCCTACTACCAATAACGGCCGATGGCTAGCCATTTCTCCCCTTTCTTTCAGTAAAGCTCAATCGGCAAGTATATTGGACGTTCCTTATGCTTCGGGAAAGCTTATACGCGTGGCCGGTTTTGACCTGCGGACTGGTTTTCACAAACCTGCGCGATCTTATTTCCCTGTAGGAGCGGTATTCTTTACCGATAAAGACAAAGGACTTTGCGAGTTGATACCTTTTTAAGGAGGAACGCTATGAAGTTTGATAGAATCACTTTTGACCCTCAGGTAATGGGAGGTAAACCTTGCATCAGGGGCCTGAGGGTAACCGTTGGAACTATAGTCGGTTTAATCGCTTCTGGAGTTAGCAAAGAAGAAATTTTAAAACTTTATCCCTATTTAGAACCAGAAGATATAGACCAAGCTTTAGCCTATGCTGCCTGGCGAGCTGAAGAAATAGAAATTACAGAATTTGAAAATAAGAAAGTAGCATGAAGATATTAGTAGATGTTAATCTGTCACCTTCATTAGTTTTACTTTTGAGAGAAAAAAACTATGAAGCGTTTCATTGGAGCGAAATTGGAAGTTTATCAGCAAAAGACGAAGAGATATTAAGCTGGGCTAAAGAAAATAAGTTTATCATCTTAACTAATGATTTAGACTTTGGTGCTATCTTAGCAGCTACTAAAGCAGACTTTCCTAGTGTTATTCAAGTCAGAACTTTAGATGTAAGACCTCATGTTTTACTTCCCAAAATTCTATATTTATTAGAAAACTATCAGGAATACCTGATTCAAGGTGCTCTCATAGTTTTAGACGAGAGAAAAACAAGGATTAGAATTTTACCTTTAAAATAGGAGGAAAGGATGCTCTGGGGAGAAGAAAGGCGATTTTGTTTTTTATACGCTCTGACACCCATTCACGCCGGGGCCGGACAGACTTTAAAAGCCGTGGATTTACCCATTCAGCGGGAGCGTCATACCGCCTGGCCCATGGTTCAAGCTTCGGGGATAAAAGGAGCGTTGCGGGATTGGTGTGAAAAGGCCTGGAAAAATAACGGATTGAACGAGGATTTGGTAGAATGCATTTTCGGCCGAACCGTTGAAGAGGGAGACAACTGGGCTGGGGCGGTTACGGTAACTGATGCAAGGTTGCTTCTTTTTCCCGTGCGCGCCAATGTGGCGCCTTTTGTGCATGTGACCTGCCCGGCCGTGCTCAAACGATTTAAGGAAGACCTGGCTCTTTTAGGCCAGGAGGTAAAAGTCACTTTTGAAGTGGAAAGAGAAGGTTTTGTGCCCTTAAAAGGAGGCTTCCCAGAGAAAATTATTTTGGAGGATATGCCGGTAAACAGAGAAGACCAAAACAGCTCAAACTCCGATGATTCTTTTAATTCCTATCTGGACCAGGTGGAAAAAGCCGTGTTGGTCTCTGACGAAGTGTTTGGCTACCTGGTGCGCACGGCCACCGAGGTCCAGGCCCATATTGCCATTGACGACGATACTGGCACGGCCAAAGATGGATCTTTGCGCTATCAAGAGTATCTCCCGGCAGATTCTGTGCTCTATTTTCTGGCCTTTTTCTCCGAAGACCGCAAACCAAATAGCAAATGTAAGGAGCAAGGCACCCGCCTTTTGGCAAACGATGTGGCCAATCTGGTGACCCAGGCGGTTTCCACTCACCTTCAAATCGGTGGAGATTTCACCCTTGGTAAAGGCATTTGCAAGGTGAACTGGCTAGGAGGTAAGAGATGAGGACTATCGGGCAGGAGCGCGCTGCATTTGCCTACCAAAAGACTAAAGAGGCCCTTGAGGCCCTGGGGGCCGGCGCGGCCAAAGAGTTTTCAAGTTTTGTAGCCGGACTTCCGGCCATGATCCTGCAAAACGGCCTGGGGCACACGCTCTGTTTTCTTTTGGCCAAAGCTGCGGATCAAAAAAGTGGCAAATACAACAAGACCGGCAAAGAAGCCAAATACTGGCTGGCCTTTGAGGCCCTAGCAGGCTGGCTAAAAGAACGCGATTTGCTTTCTTTTGACCCAGAAAATCCAGCCAAAACAATAGAGGAAATTACAAAAGGTGAGGCCTTTAAATACCTCGCCCTTCAAGAAGAGGCTCTCAGGTTTCTTGAGTGGTTTAAAGTAATGAGCAAGATGTTTGTGGAGGAGAAAAATGCCTAAAGGAAACCGAGGGCATGGAAGGAGGCCGGCTGGACAGAAAGGAAAACCATGGAATATGCCACAACCTTTTCGGCCTTTGCCGGATGAACTTTCCCGGCATCTTCAAGATCTCGGCACAAGTTTTAATTTTGGCCTTTACTTCAATAAGTGGCTCTTTGCAGAGTGGAAAACTAAAGACAGCCTTAAGTTTCCTAAATATCAGTTTCAGGCCCATAGGCAAGCTCGAAAAGTCCTTGAAAACTATCAAAAGGCTTCAGGAGAGATCAAATCTTTTCTTGAGAAAAAACACCGCGAGATTGACGGTCTTTGCAGGGCCTTTCAAAATCTCGGTTATGAACCGGTAGATAATAAAGACTACAAACTCAAAACTCCGCTCATAATCGGCCTGGGGAACGCCCATCCTACCGAGCGCGGCTTCACCTTACACTGGACGCTGGGCATTCCCTACCTTCCCGCAGAGAGTATAAAAGGCGTAGTGCGCCTGGCGTATCTGATAAACAAGGCAGAAGAAAATCCCGATTTTTTCGAACACTGGGCTGCCGAAGATAAAACCTTCTGGGAATGTTTAGCCCAACCCTTTGGCCGGGAAGAGAAAGAAGGCCCTGCCGAAAGGGGTAAAGTGGTCTTTCTTGACGCCTTCCCGATGGAGATCCCCGAGCTCACGCTGGAGATCACCACCTGCCATTATCCGGATTATTACGGTGGGGAACGCGGTCCTACCGAAGACCAAAATCCGAATCCACTTCCTTTTCTGGCGATAGCTCCAGAAGTTGCGTTTCGCTTTGTTTTCCTTATGGACCAAGAATTGGCCGGGGAAGTCCGAGAAAGATTTCTCAAGGCCTTTAAAGACGCCCTTTCAGAACACGGCTTTGGCGCCAAGACGGCCCTGGGTCACGGGAGGTTTGCATGAAGAAAGTCCTTATTGCTCCATGGGGAAATCCTTTTAGCTGGAAAGAAGTATCTTATTCTTTCAATGATAGACAATTATACTCAAAAACTTCACTCTCAATTTTAGTAAATGAGTTAAAACCAGACCATATTTGGATTTTAGTTGGCGATTCTTTAGCTAAAGATTTAAACAATAAAGAAAACTATCATAATCTTAAAAAAGATGTAGAAGAAAGGATGAAAAATTTTCTTTGTGATAACTTCTCAGAAGATATTTTAGGAAAAGTTAGAATTTTTGTTCTTCCAGGCACAGGTTACTTCCCAAACGGCGTCTTTAGAGGACAAATAATTGATTATTATTATCGCTTAATTTATGAATTATCATTAAATTTTTCAAATGTTTCTTTTAATGAAAAGCTTGAAGTTCATTTGGATCTTACTCATGGATTAAATTTTATGCCAGTTTTAACATACAAAGCTGTCAAAGAAATTCTACAAGTTATAAGTCTTTTCAAAGATATTCAATTTGTTGCTCATAATGCCGACCCATTTTCTTCAAATATGTCAGATATGACTCTTCATATTCATGAAGTAGAAAATATAAAAATAACACATCTTTTCCCTGCTCTTAGTCCATATAAACCTGAAGAAAATGATAAATTTTTTGAAAAATTAGTAATTGACGTTAACGATAAAAAAATAAAAGCTGTAGATAAAAATTGGCTTAAACAGGTTTTAACCTTCCTGGGAGGTGGAGTATTTGGTTTGCCTCTAGTTTTGACAACTTTTTTTGTTCCTTCTAAAGAGATAAATTCACATTTAGAAGAAGCTATAAAAGAATATGAAGACAAGATCTCTATCTATCAAAATACAATAAAAAAAGAAGCTAAATTAACACCTCTTTTTAGAATTCTATCTTTAATCTATTTGTTTTCAAAATTTCTTGAAAATGATTTATCATTTATCAGTAAGTCAGACAGTAAGTCAGAAATTTCTTTAAAAGATTTTAAGACTTTGTATGATAAAATATTTAAACAAAACATCCTTTTTAAAAATGTGATAGGCAAAGAAATAAAGAGTTTAGAAAGTTTGGAAAATATTTCTGATCAATGGGAGTGTTGGAATAAAATTGAAAACAAAAAATGTGATTCTATTGACCCAAGGAACTTTTTTGCTCATGCTGGCTTAGAAAAGAATGCTGTCCAATTACGAATAAGCAATTCTGAAAAGCAACTAAGATATGATCCAACTAAGCAAAAAAATATAAAAAATTTTGTTTTAAAAACACTTTATTAAATGCCATCCCTTAAAAATCATCGCAAAGATCGGTTAACCGAAATTATAGATTTCATCGTGCGCAAACTTGATCCTGAGAAGATTATCCTTTTCGGTTCACAGGCGAAGGGAACTGCCCGGCTTGGTTCCGATTTTGATCTTGTAGTTGTAGGGAAGGCATCTCTTGATTTTCGCTCGGAACGAAAACTCAAAGAAGAATTGGATCGGATTGCAGGGTTATACACCGTTGATCTTTTGTTTTGGAATAAGATTTCTCCAGAGTTTAGAAAGATAATTCTTAAAACAGGAGAAATAGTCTATGAAAAAAACTGACTTATATTTAGCTATTGATAAACTAGAGCAGGCTTTTGCTCGTCTTAAAGAAGCGCTTCCCAAAGTCAAGGATGATCTTGATCGTGACGGAGTCATTCAACGCTTTGAATTTACCGTAGAGCTCTTTTGGAAAACCTTGAAAATTATCCTTGCTTATCAAGGAATTGAATGTGCCAGTCCTCGTAGATGCATCAAAGAAGCCTTCCGAGCGGGATTGATTGATGATGACGAAATAGTTCTTGACATGCTTGAAGACCGTAATCGTAGTTCTCACATCTACGACGAATCAACGGCGGAAGAGATCTTTATGAGAATCACTAAAGTTTATTGTTCGGTTCTGGAAAAACTCATTACAAAAATCAAAAAAAGAGCTTTATGAGAGGTATTTTCTTAAAATATTTGCCCTAAATTTTGGTCTCGGCTAACGAAATATATTTCGTTTTGCTGAGGTAACAGGCCAGGGGGCCTGTCACCTGCCCTTCTTAATCTGGCAAGGTTTTCTCATCAAGCAGTGCCCATCAAACTAAGCTCATCAGGAGGTAACAGGCCAGGGGCCTGTCACCTGGCCTTCTTAATCAGGCAAGGTTTTCTCACCAAGCAGTGCCCCTCAAACTAAGCTCATCAGGAGGTAACAGGCCAGGGGGCCTGTCACCTGCCCTTCTTAATCAGGCAAGGTTTTCTCACAAGAATTAAAGCTTAAAGGAGAGAGATTTTTAAGTTGTCGTAATGCCTTCTTAATCAGGCAAGGTTTTCTCACCCAGAGAAGGCAATGACCTCAGAAGTCTTAAGAATAGCGTCGTAATGCCTTCTTAATCAGGCAAGGTTTTCTCACGATTGAAAAAAGAATTAAAAGCTTGGCTACCAAACTAAGTAGGTCGTAATGCCTTCTTAATCAGGCAAGGTTTTCTCACAATATTTATTTATCAGAGAAATATACCGGCCAAGTGTATATGTCGTAATGCCTTCTTAATCAGGCAAGGTTTTCTCACAAAATAGCTCGCTCATATTCTTTTTTTAGCCTAGGTCAGTCGTAATGCCTTCTTAATCAGGCAAGGTTTTCTCACTAAAAATCTCGATAGGAAAATATTTTATTCTATCGAGAGTCGTAATGCCTTCTTAATCAGGCAAGGTTTTCTCACTTAATGGCCAGCCCATTATTGTAGAAAATAATGGGCTGGTCGTAATGCCTTCTTAATCAGGCAAGGTTTTCTCACGGAAAAGAAAGAAATCAAATTTTGGTTTTATGTAGAAGGAAAGTCGTAATGCCTTCTTAATCAGGCAAGGTTTTCTCACAAAAATATGATGATAGTGGGTTCTCATTGGTAGATATAGAGTCGTAATGCCTTCTTAATCAGGCAAGGTTTTCTCACAAAATGCATTAGAAAAATTATTGTAAAAGGAGGTAAGTAAGTCGTAATGCCTTCTTAATCAGGCAAGGTTTTCTCACACCCTAGTTTTGGCTGAAAGTGAGCTATTCATAGAATTCAGGTCGTAATGCCTTCTTAATCAGGCAAGGTTTTCTCACTTAGAAAAACAGTATCATTTAGAAGACAGCGATGATGTCGTAATGCCTTCTTAATCAGGCAAGGTTTTCTCACGGCCAAAATTTTGGTTTCGGATTGGAGAACTATACAAGGGGTCGTAATGCCTTCTTAATCAGGCAAGGTTTTCTCACAAAAAATAAAAACGGGAGGTAAGAGAGATGGGAGATGTTAGTCGTAATGCCTTCTTAATCAGGCAAGGTTTTCTCACGTTATGGAAAAGTTAAAAGAATGGCGTGAGAGGCTTATTGGTCGTAATGCCTTCTTAATCAGGCAAGGTTTTCTCACATACACCAAGACAAAGAAAGTTTTTGTCTTTCAGCCGCTTGGTCGTAATGCCTTCTTAATCAGGCAAGGTTTTCTCACGAAAAAGGGGGCAGAAAAATGATAAAGGTGCAGGAGTCGTAATGCCTTCTTAATCAGGCAAGGTTTTCTCACATGGGGCTATTAGGGACGAAGAGGGGCGTATTGTGGGGGTAAGTCGTAATGCCTTCTTAATCAGGCAAGGTTTTCTCACTTGGAAAGGTTGAAAAGGTTGAGTTTACTCAAAGCGCGTCGTAATGCCTTCTTAATCAGGCAAGGTTTTCTCACCTTGTAAGCATAAAGAAAAAGGGGGCAGAAAAATGATAGTCGTAATGCCTTCTTAATCAGGCAAGGTTTTCTCACGGGGCCGATGTTTCTCGAAGAACGGGAGGGGGAAGAATCAGTCGTAATGCCTTCTTAATCAGGCAAGGTTTTCTCACCACAGGACTGAAAGGGACATTGTCTCCCTGATGCGGGTCGTAATGCCTTCTTAATCAGGCAAGGTTTTCTCACATTTAACATTGCCAGAAGGGCAAAGTTTGTTTCTGGTAGTCGTAATGCCTTCTTAATCAGGCAAGGTTTTCTCACTAAAGCCACAGGCAAAACGCTTCTCGCAATAGCCACGGGTCGTAATGCCTTCTTAATCAGGCAAGGTTTTCTCACTAAGAAAGTAAAGGCTAAGAAAGAAACAACAAGTAAGGCAGTCGTAATGCCTTCTTAATCAGGCAAGGTTTTCTCACTGGACATAAGGAGGTTAGAATGATTTGGGAAACAGCAAAGTCGTAATGCCTTCTTAATCAGGCAAGGTTTTCTCACAGAAGCTTATAAAGTGTATCAGTTGGATAAATTATTTGGTCGTAATGCCTTCTTAATCAGGCAAGGTTTTCTCACAGAGGAAATATGCGCAGTTTTTGGAGTGCCGCCAGCTTGTCGTAATGCCTTCTTAATCAGGCAAGGTTTTCTCACTTTTATTTATTTTAAAAAATATGTGGATGAATACCAAACAGGTCGTAATGCCTTCTTAATCAGGCAAGGTTTTCTCACTTTATGCTTGTGTGCAACGAATAGCAACAGCGGCGTCTAGGTCGTAATGCCTTCTTAATCAGGCAAGGTTTTCTCACATGAAATTGATGCGGAAAATAAGAAACCAGTTTAAGGAGTCGTAATGCCTTCTTAATCAGGCAAGGTTTTCTCACATAGACCAAGGTTGCAAAAGATAATTTTGGTGCGTTATGGTCGTAATGCCTTCTTAATCAGGCAAGGTTTTCTCACAGCTATACATAGAAGCTCAAAAATTAAAAGTCTTTTTGATTGAGTCGTAATGCCTTCTTAATCAGGCAAGGTTTTCTCACACGGCAAGAATAAAGAAAAACTAAGGGGGGTAAGAGAAATGTCGTAATGCCTTCTTAATCAGGCAAGGTTTTCTCACAACATAGAAGCTCAAAAATTAAAAGTCTTTTTGATTGAGTCGTAATGCCTTCTTAATCAGGCAAGGTTTTCTCACTGTGAGAGACGGCTTGGTGTGGGGGCCAGGAGAACTGGTCGTAATGCCTTCTTAATCAGGCAAGGTTTTCTCACACGAATTTTGGGGTTCGGTATTGGAAGAGAAGTTTCTCACGTCGTAATGCCTTCTTAATCAGGCAAGGTTTTCTCACCTTACGAACGGCTAACGAACGGCAAGAATAAAGAAAAGTCGTAATGCCTTCTTAATCAGGCAAGGTTTTCTCACCCGCCCTAGAACCTGTTGTTCTTTTACTGCTTACTTACGTCGTAATGCCTTCTTAATCAGGCAAGGTTTTCTCACTTTATGGTAAATATTTCAAAGGATGTAGTAAAAGAAATATATGTCGTAATGCCTTCTTAATCAGGCAAGGTTTTCTCACAAATATCAAAGATGAACTACTAGATATTCTATTGTTTTATGTCGTAATGCCTTCTTAATCAGGCAAGGTTTTCTCACAGAATGCGTCTAATATTGAAATTGATACTAGCTGTTTAGAGTCGTAATGCCTTCTTAATCAGGCAAGGTTTTCTCACGATTGCACCGATGGCTACATATTAATGATGCAAATACAAAGTCGTAATGCCTTCTTAATCAGGCAAGGTTTTCTCACTTTCACTGTATTGGGAAAATCTGGATGATCTTGACCTACGTCGTAATGCCTTCTTAATCAGGCAAGGTTTTCTCACATAGACCTTTGTAAAAAATACAAAGAAGAAAATATCCCGTCGTAATGCCTTCTTAATCAGGCAAGGTTTTCTCACTTTAGATGATTTTGGTAGCCTTGATATTTCCTTGGATGTCGTAATGCCTTCTTAATCAGGCAAGGTTTTCTCACGATTGGCGCTCTCCATAAAGAAACCCCGCATACTGAAATCGTCGTAATGCCTTCTTAATCAGGCAAGGTTTTCTCACAAATTCCGAAGCCATAAGGGTTTGACACCGAAGGATGCGTGTCGTAATGCCTTCTTAATCAGGCAAGGTTTTCTCACCCGAGATTTCCAGGAAAAGCTGACGATTTATAAAGCTAGTCGTAATGCCTTCTTAATCAGGCAAGGTTTTCTCACAGGAGTGACGAGGTAGGGATAGAGAAGGTGTTTTCCTGGTCGTAATGCCTTCTTAATCAGGCAAGGTTTTCTCACTAACGACTGGAAGGAAGTTAAACGGCTTCCTTCCCGTGTCGTAATGCCTTCTTAATCAGGCAAGGTTTTCTCACAGCTGCCTTTAAAAACGACGTTATAAAAACAGGTTAGATGGCAGGTTAGGTCAGGGCTCAGGGAAAAACCGGTTAAAACCTGCTTTAAAACTCTACCTTCCAGCTCGAGAACCACCTGAAACCATTGAAGCCCAAGACTTTCCATAACCGGTCAGGGTTAAAATAACCCGTCTGAAAATTAACGATAAATTGCTAAGTTATAAATTTGCGCGAAAAAGGGGTACCCCTGACCAAAATCAGACCGGGATACCCCATTTCTTATTAGTTAAAACATTGTTGCGTTACAGAGTATCTCGCGAGATGACTAAGTTGCCGTGGCGATTTAAATCTCTTCGGTATCACTCGGAAAGATTGCTTCGCCTTAGATTGCTTCGCTCCGCTCGCAATGACAGAGAAAGAGCTCGCAATGACAGAGAAAGATTAATAATTAAATAAAACTGCTATTATAAGAAGCCTTGCCATTAACACTATTCAATTTTCAAAGAACTATTTATTAATGGGAGCATTTTTTACATTACAGAGCATCATCGCGAGGCGACGTAGTCGCCGTGGCGATCTCTGATCCCTTCTGCATTGTTTGAGACGGAGATTGCTTCGCTTCGCTCGCAATGACAAAAAGAGAACTTGCAATGACAGCCCCTGTCATCTGTTTTATGCTCTCATTAATAACCAGTATGCCTAACTTGAAGTTTAAATCAAGCAAATTTTAACTAATCTCCCACCACTTCCCACTCAAAGCCCACTATGTTGCGTTCTTTTTTGCTGAACTCAACGCCAATAAGGTAAATATTCTGACACTTATCAAAATATTTTTCGTGATAACCTCTGGCTTTAATCTGTTCCAAAGCCTTGCCTTCTGGCTCAAGCTCCACCACCTTAAATTCAAATAAAAAACACCTTCCTTCAAAAATTACCGCCATGTCAAGGCGCCCGTGGCTTACAGCCTCTTCCACCCGCACCTCTACTCCCAACGCCGTAAAATAACAGTAAAAAATGCTCGCATAAAATCCCTCGTAACCGGATAGCTCCGTCTTCCTATACCAATCATGCG
>NZ_LSFI01000005.1 GCF_001642325.1 Thermodesulfatator autotrophicus
TTTCGGACACAATTACTGAAATACTACCAGAAGAGCTTGCCAGACATGTTTATGACATAGACGTTTATCACACCGAAGAAGATAAACCTGCCTATAATAATGGCCTTTTCTGGCACACTTTCCATTACGTTGATGCTTATCGTTCCACTCATAGGTGTTATTCTCGCGATGCCGGAATAACCGGCGGAGGACCTTCCAATGAACATCTGTATTCCTCTGGACTTCTTCTTTATCACCTGCTAACAGGAGACCCACGAGCCAGAGAGGTGGTAATCAAATTTGGCGAGCATGTTATTGAGATGGATAAGCCTCTTAAAATTTTATCCTGGCTGGATAAGAGCCCAAGTGGGCTGGCCAGTCAGACCCGTGATCCCTGGTATCATGGACCTGGCCGTGGAGCAGGGAATTCTATAAATTGCTTGCTTGACGCCTATCTCTTGACTCAAGATAAGAAATTTTTGGCCAAAGCCGAAGAACTTATTCGCCGCTGTATTCACCCCAAAGACGACATTGAAGCACGAGAACTGCGAAAGCCAGAGGAAAGATGGTCATATACCGTATTTTTACAGGTTTTAGGCAAGTATCTATTTTTAAAGCAAGAATGGAATGAACTTGACCACATGTTTGCCTACAGTCGGGCCTCTTTATTGCACTATGCCCGCTGGATGGCTGAAAACGAATACATTTACCTGGATAAGCCTGAGCTTTTAGAATACCCCACTGAAACCTGGGCAGCCCAGGAAATTCGTAAGGCAGAAGTGTTTAACCTGGCCGCCTATTTCTCTTCTGACCCTGATGAAAGAGAACTTTTTCTAAAAAAAGCCCGGTTTTTTTACCAGGAAAGCCTTGCGAGATTACTTTCTTTTTCTACCTGGAGTTTCACCAGGCCTATGGCCATTATTCTACAAAGTGGGCACAGTTTTTACTGGTTTAAAGCGCAGTGTTTTCCAGACTGGCCTGAAATAGATTACGACTTCGGCGAACCAGAAAAATTTGTTCCCCAAAAACTTCGCGTCAAGAAAAAGCTGTTCTGGTGGAAAAGCTGATATAGCTTCATTAGGGAAGGCGGAGTAATAATAAATTTTTTCCTCAAAGATCTATTTTTGTGATAAAACAAAAGTATAACTAAAAGTCAGGAGGGTGGTATGCAGGTAAATCCGCTTATGTTCAGGGAATATGATATCCGCGGTCGGGTTGATAAAGATTTGACCCCAGAAGTGGCTGAAGCTATAGGCAAGGCTTACGGTACTCTGGTTAAGAGAGCCGGGGGGAATAAAGTTGTCTCTGGTAGAGATGGCCGTCTCTCTGGCCCAAAGCTCCAGGAAGCCCTTATTAGTGGCATTCTCTCAACGGGAGTAGATGTCATTAATATCGGTGTTACCCCTACACCGGTTATGTATTTTTCCCTTTTTAACCTTGAAAATGTTGACGGTGGTATTCAGGTAACGGGTTCTCATAACCCACCTGAGTTTAACGGCTTTAAGATATGTCTCGGCAGAGAAACCCTTTACGGCCCCAAAATCCAGGAAATTAGAGAATTGGTAGAAAAAGAAGACTTTGTTAATGGAAGTGGAAACCTTGAAGAATACGATATTTTGCCAAGTTATCTTAAATATCTAAAGGGAAACATCAAAGTTGACCGCCCCCTCAAAGTGGTGCTTGACTGTGGCAATGGTGTTACCGCCCTTACGGCGCCTCAAGCCTTTCGTGACCAGGGCTGTGATGTTAGTTCTCTTTACTGCGAGGTAGATGGCAGTTTTCCTAACCATTTTCCTGACCCTACGGTAGAAGAAAACATAAAAGACCTGAGACAAAAAGTACTTGAACTAGGGGCTGATTTTGGAGTGGGTTATGACGGCGATGGTGACCGCATCGGGGTAATAGACGATAAAGGCCAGATCCTCTGGGGAGACCAGCTTCTCATAATCTTTGCCCGCGAGATTTTAAAAGAACATCCTGGAGCCGTTATCATTGGTGAAGTTAAGTGTTCCCAGGTCATGTATGATGAAATTGCCCGTCTTGGTGGAAAGCCAATCATGTGGAAAACTGGCCATTCTCTCATTAAAAATAAAATGAAAGAGGAAAAGGCCCTTCTTGCCGGTGAGATGAGCGGGCATATCTTTTTTGCGGACCGGTTTTTTGGTTTTGATGACGCCGTTTACGCCTCTTTACGTCTGGCAGAGATTGTGGCCAGGTCTGATCTCCCGCTTTCTGAGATGTTAAAAGACTTACCCAGGATGGTTTCCACGCCTGAAATAAGGGTTGAGTGCCCGGATGAGAAGAAGTTTGAAATTGTGAAGCATCTTACAGGAAAGCTTAAAGCCGAAGGATTAAAGGTTATTGATATTGACGGAGCCCGGGTGATTTTTGAGGACGGTTGGGGGCTTGTCAGGGCCTCAAATACCCAGCCGGTATTGGTGCTTCGTTTTGAGGCTAGAGATGAGAGGCGTCTTGAGGAAATAAGGCGCTTTATAGAAGAAAGGCTTGAGCAGGTTAAACAGGAAGTTTAATGGAAAAAATAGCCGGAGTTATTAAAAACTTATGGGCGGCGCCGGTTTGGAGTAACAGTCTCCGGGCCGCCCGGGTCCTTGATGAATGGCAAAACATAGTTGGGCCACAGATAGCTCAAGCGGTACGCCCCCTTGGCTTCGCCCGGGGAGTGTTAACGCTGGAAGTAAGCGATAATATATGGCTTCAGCGCCTGCGCTTTGAGGAAAAGCGGCTACTTTCTCGCCTAAATGAAAGGGCAGGGGAGGGCGTTTTTAAGAAAATTCGTCTGGTTTTAAAACGCAACTATTACGAGAAAAAAACAGTCAAGCCAGCTTATAGAAAAATAAAACCATCAAAAGAACTGGTGGCCCGTCTTGAAAAAGAGCTGGCCACCATTGAAGACGAAGAAATCAGAAAGGCCTTTCTCAGGTTAAGGCTTACCCTTATGAGAAAAAAGGCCTCTCACAGGGCAAAAAGGCGTTTCATCTCTACGGTATAATCTCCGTTCCGGCTTTCATATACAAAAAGAGGGGGAAGCACTTTGAGTTCTGCCCCTCCATTTTTGACGGCCTCTAAAAGCACAAGTTTTCCTTCTGAACCTGGATAAGAATAAACCAGGCGTAAGGTTTTGGGCATAAGCCTCTTTTTCAAACACGTTTCTATAATTTCAGGCAGTCGCCTGGCCGAGTGCACCAGGTAGAAACGCCCTTTGTTTTTTAAAGTATAGGCGGCACAACTTATGAAGTCTGTAAGGGAGGCAAGGATTTCATGGCGGGCCAGTCTTTCCTGAGGATGAGGGGAAAGCCTCCCGGTGCCAGCGGAATAATAAGGCGGATTACTGAAAACCACGTCAAAAGAACCTGACTTTAAAGGCGGTGCTTTTACGTCTCCACAAAGGGGATAAATTTTTTCAGATAGTTGGTTTAATTTTACGTTATGGACGAAAAATGTAAGGAGTTCTTTCTGTATTTCAAGGCCAATAAGAAATTTAAAATTATGTTTGCGAGCAAGTATAAGAGAAATAACGCCACAGCCAGCACCAAGTTCAAGTAATTTTTCTCGGGGCTTGAGAGAGATAAATCCTGCCAGCAAAAAGACTTCAAGAGAAAAACGATATCCTTCCCTGGGTTGAAGAACTTTTAAGGCACCGTCAAGCAGGTGTTCAACAGTGTGCTCAGGCAAGTTCCACATGGACTTCGCCTTGCGTGCCAAGTTTTTCAGCGGCACTCCCTTGTGATACGGCTATTTCTAGATAACCCTCGCTGCCGATAAGTGCCAGGAGGCTTTTTGGTGGAGCCAGGGCGTATGTTTTAAGAAAGGGGATTTCAAGGCCCTGGTAAATTACTTTTTTTATTTTTCGGCCAGTCAAGTTTTTTTCGTGTATGTTGGTTATCAGGTTACCAAAGCGATCCGCATAAATTACGGCCCCTTTAAGCCTGTCTTCTTCCTTAATTATTTTTGGCCAGGGGAGTCTGGTGATATTTTTTAAAGGCGGGCCCAACTCTTTGGGAGGTACACCTCTGGCTAAATGGGCGGCCACCGGGGCAAAAATATCTCTTCCATGAAAGGTGCTACTTATCTCCGAACGAAAGTAAGCCTTGTTTTTTAGTTCCCAGGCCGAAAAGATCTCTTCTTTTTCCAGGACAAAAGAAAAAATTCCGTTATCTGGCCCTACAAAAAAGTAATCACCTGCTGAAACAAGTATTCCCTTTCTTCCCGTGCCAACTTCAGGGTCAACCACGGCCACGAAAATGCTTTTACAAGGAAAATAGTGATAAGAAACACCCAGGAGAAAGGCTCCAGCTTTTACCTCCTGCGGGGGGACCTCGTGGGTTAAGTCAATAATATCCACTTCAGGGGTAATACTTTTGATTACCCCTTTCATCACGCCAACGTAATGGTCTTTTAGACCAAAATCAGTTAAAAGGACGATAGGCATAATTAAGACCTTTATAAAATATTTTAACTAATCGCCTCTCCAGTCCCTGAGAGACCGCTTCGCCTGTCCCCGAGCGAAGCGAGGAATCTCCTCTCAGTGACAAAGTGAGCCAGTCATTGCGAGGCCCCTACCTCTTTGTCATTGCGAGCAAAGCGAAGCAATTTCTAACGCAAGGTCTCCAGATATTTTTGAAATTTAACAAAACGTCAGTACTTGTCACTTTGTTTTTGCCTTTTTGAATCTCCTCTCAGGTAAAAATAGCCACCCACTAGGCCGCCCAGGAGGGCCACACCGTAGGTTAAAAAACCAAGGGCAATGCCCATTTCTTTAGGCTCTCCCAGAAGATTTAAAAAATAGGCCAGAGTGCCTTCGCGCACCCCAAAGCCTCCCAGGCTTATAGGAAGGCTAGCTAGAATCCCCATGAGAGGAATAATCAAAAAATACTTGAGCCAGGGTATGGATATTCCCAGACTTTTTCCCAGTAAAGATACATGAATGTTATATAAAACTTGAACCGCCAGCCCCAGAGAAAAAAGTTTTAAAAAATTTCTGATTTTGAAAACTAAAGTCATAGTGTGGGCAAGGTTTTTTCCCAGGCGCTCGTGCCAGAATCTTGAGAAAATAGCCATTCCAAAGGTAATGGTTAAAACTGTTACTGAAAAATAAAAAATACTGTGCCGGGTATGGGATGGCATAAAATCTCCCTCAAGTGGTACAAAGATTATGAGCAAGAATAAAGCTCCCAGAAATCCAAAGGCCCGGTCATACGCCACACTGAAACTGGCAAGGGTTTTACTACTCCCCTCTTTTACTACATAAAAAACGCGAATCAAATCTCCTCCCAGGATGCCCGGCAAAAAAGCATTAAAAAACATCCCTATAAAGTAAACGCGGCAGATAAAAGATAAGTCCCTTTTAAAACCGAGGACTTTAAGAATCTCGTACCATCTAAAGGCACTTACCAGCTGAAATATAAAAAAAACAAAGATTGAAGCGATAAGCCATCCCGAGGAGACCTGTTTGAAGGTATGTAATAAAAGCTTAAAATCAGTTTGTCTGAAGAGATAAAAAAGAAGGGTTCCACTTACCGCCAGTTTTAGAAAAAAAGAAAGATACTTTTTCACTCAACTACCTCGCGCACGCTATAGATCCGTTTGCCAGAAGATTCGTAATAAGTCCTTATTACCAGTTCTGCCAGAAGCCCTGTCCCTAAAAGGTTGATACCCGTAAGAATTAAAAGAACACCCAAAATTAAGAGGGGCCTTTGGCCAATATCCTCGCCCATAAAAAGTTTTAAAAAGGTTAAATAAAGTTCTATGCCAAAGCCCAGCAAAAAAAGTGTGCCTCCAGTTAAACCAAAAATATGTAAAGGTTTTGTGGCAAATTTTCTAAAAAAAATCATCAATAACAGGTCAAGAAGCACCCTATATGTTCTTGAAAGGCCGTATTTACTCCTCCCGTAGCGCCGCGGATGATGAGTTACCTCAACTTCGGCAACTCGCGCCCCTGATAGCCCTACCAGGGCTGGTATAAAGCGATGGAGTTCACCGTAAATGGTGACACCCTTAATTACCTCTGCCCGGTAGGCCTTAAGCGAACAACCGTAATCGTGAAGTTTTATGCGGGTAAAACGAGAAATAAGGGCATTGGCCATTATTGAGGGCAGGCGTCTTGAAAGAAAAGGGTCTTGGCGGTCTTTACGCCACCCAGAAACCACGTCGTAACCTTCTTCTATTTTTTTTAAAAGCTTGGGGATGTCTTGGGGGTCATTTTGTAAATCTCCGTCCATGGTAACTATGACTTTGCCCCTGGCGTGGTCAATGCCGGCGGTGAAAGCTGCGCTTTGCCCAAAATTTCTTCTTAAAGCTACAATCCTTAGCCACGGATATCTGGGTTTTAGTTCTTTGAGGATTTTCAAAGAATTATCCGTTGAACCGTCATCTACAATGATGACTTCAAAACCCTTTTCAAAGTCTTTTAAGGCTTTCTCAATATTTTCCAGCAAAAGTGGGATGTTTTCTTCTTCATTAAACACCGGGATAACGATAGAAAGATAAGGCGCTTCAACTTTTTCCATCCTTTTTCACCTTTTCTATTTCTTTGAGGACCATATCCAGTACTTGCTCAGGGCTAAGTTCAGAAGTGTCTATAATGATGGCCCCTTCAGGAATAACCAGGGGAGCCACTTCGCGCTTACTGTCTCTTTCGTCTCGCTCGCGGAGATTTGTGAGCACTTCTTCAAAGGAGATGTTAAGGCCTTTTTGTTTCTGTTCTTTGTAACGTCTCCTGGCGCGGGCCTCTAAACTGGCGGTAATAAAAAACTTAATTTCTGCGTCAGGGAAGACCACGCTTCCCATGTCGCGGCCCTCAGCGATTACACCGCCTTCTTTACCTATGGCCTGCTGTCTTGTTTTGAGGGCTTCGCGTACGCCTGGAACCCTGGCCACCACCGAAGAAAGGCGGTCTATTTCCGGGGTGCGAATGGCTTGACTTACATCTTCTTCGCCAAGAAAAACGCTAACTCCGTTTTCTCGGGGAACCAGTTTAAAATCAAGTGTTTTAGCCAGCTCTCCAAGCCTTTCTTCGTCCTGAAAATCAAGGCCAAGTCTTTTAGCCGCTAAAGCCACCACTCTATACATGGCCCCGGTGTCAAGATAAAGGTAACCAAGCTTTTGGGCTAATTTTTTGGCCACGGTGCTTTTCCCTGCGCCAGCTGGCCCGTCTATGGTGATGAGAAGGCCCTTAGGCCTCATTCAAAACCTCCTTAAGCCTGGTCAGGAAAAAGTCATTCTCTTCAGGGGTGCCTATGCTTATGCGCACACAGGTAGGGAAACCATAGGCCTCGGTGTTTCTTATGATTACCCCTTTCCGCAGAAGGGCCTGATATAGTTTTTTCCCTTCCTGGCCTACTTCTACCAGAATGAAATTGGCCTGCGAAGGGTAGGGTTTAAAACCAAAACTTTTGAGAGCTTGAGTTAGGCGCTTTCTTTCTTCAAGAAAAGTATTCAAAATCTCTTTAAGATAAACTTCATCTTCAAGGGCGGCCTTGGCTGCTGCCAGGGCCAGACTGTTTACGTTAAAGGGTTGCCTTATGGCGTTTAAAACGTTGGCCAGTTCCTGGTTCATAATACCGTAGCCAACTCTTAAACCGGCAAGCCCGTAGGCCTTTGAAAAAGTCCTGAGAATGGCTACCGGCGGCTTGTTATCTTTAAAAAGAAGGCCTTTTACTATTTCAGGGTCATCGTTAAACTCAATGTAGGCCTCATCAAGCACAACTAAAATATCTGGGGGAAGGTCTTTAAGCCAGGCTTCAAACTCCTGGTGCTTGATAATGCTTCCCGTAGGGTTGTGGGGATTATCAAGAAAGATAAGACGTGTTTTTTTGTCTATAGCGCTGGCAAGAGAAGATAAATCATGCCTTAAGTTTTTAAGTGGAATTTTTTTTATGTTTCCGCCAGCAGCCTGAACGAATTTTTCGTACATGAGAAATGACGGCTCACTCATGAGGGCTGTTTCACCAGGAGAAAGCAGGGCTTTGACTAAGAGGTCAATAACTTCGTTTGAGCCGTTTCCCAGGACTATTTCTTCAGGGCTCACCCCAAGCTTGGAAGCCAGAACTCTTTTTAGTTCGTAGCCAGAAGGATCAGGGTAGCGGTGGACATCTTTAGCGGCCGTTTTTATGGCCTCTATAGCTTCAGGAGAAGGGCCAAAGGGGTTTTCATTTGAGGCCAGCTTGACAATGGGACCTCCTATTCCAAGCTCCCGTCTTAATTCTTCAATAGGTTTTCCAGGTGGGTAGGGTTTAAAATCTTTCAAGTACGGCTTTATCATATTTTTCCCTCAAAAATACACTTATTGGCACAAGGTTTACATGGGTCTTTAACTTGTTTTCATAGGCTTTTAAGGCCCTAAGGGTATTCTGATGGGGATGCCCTATGGCCAATACCGGCCTTTTTTGCGCTTCTTTTACAAATTTATCCAGGTATCTGCAAATACTTTTAAAGTCTGTGCTGTCATCAAGAAAAATATTTCTTTCAGCAAAGGGAAGTTTTAATTTTTCAGCTACCTCGGGGATTTTGGTGTAAGGAGTAGTGCGGCTGTCAACATAAAAGAGTCCCATGGCCTTTATTTCTGAGAGTAACCAGTAAACATGCGTAGCATCTTCAGTAAAAGCTGAGCCCATGTGATGATTAACTCCTATGGCGTAAGGTACTTTCTTTACCAGCAAACGCACCTGTTTTTTTAACTCATTCTCCTTCAACTTCAAGCTAAGAATGTGACTATGGTCGTAAACTTTGTGGGCTTCAAGGGGAAGGTGAACCAGGACTTCAAAACCCCTGGCGTGGGCTTCAGTGGCAAGCCTTTTGGTAAAAGGGGCATCTGGCAAAAAGGAAAAATTTAGCCTGAGGCCAAGATCAAAAAATTTTCTTTCAAGCCGTGGATTTTGCCCCATATCGTCAATGATGATACAGGCCCTGGGGAGGCTTTCTTTGGGAGATGGCTGAGCCTTTGGGGGCTTTGGAATGGCCTTTTGGGAAGGAAGAATTTTGTCAGATTTAGGAGAGACCTTTTTAGAAGCTTCTTCAGGCCCTTCTACCATAGGCCTTAGAACCCAGAGGGCCGCCAGTATAGAGGTAAGCAGTAGTAAAAATAAAAAGGCCCACCCCAGACGTGATGGAGCAGGCCTTTTTGGCTTTTTACGGCGAGGCATTTACTTGATTTTAGCCGAAGTTATAACGTGCCAGCTTTTAAGGATTCTTAGCGCTTCCTGGAATTGGCTATCGTATTTTAAGCGCTCTTCCCACTTGAAGACATCTTTGGGTGTTTTCTCTTTGTCCTTACTGGTCTCGGGTTGAGCCTTTTCTTGTTTAGGCTTGGGATTACCATTTTCAAGATGGTGGGCCAGATCCTTTTCTCTTAAGACATGGGTTTTCTTTTCGGCTTTTTTCAGGCATTCAGGATCAAGAAACGGGACTTTTATATCCGGCTCAATACCTTTGGCCTGGATAGAACGGCCACTGGGAGTGTAATATTGGGCGGTGGTAAGCCTTACTGCTGAACCATCAGGGAGAGGGATGATAGTTTGAACAGAGCCCTTTCCAAAAGTGGTATTCCCTACCAGTACGGCCCGGCGATGGTCCTGAAGGGCTCCGGCTACAATTTCTGAAGCCGAAGCACTGCCTTCGTTTACCAGAACCACGATAGGATAGGGGTGTTCTCTTTCATTAGGGGTGGCTTCAAAGCGCATGTTTTGCTGTTTGATACGGCCTTTAGTGTAAACTATAAGGCCTTTATCAATAAATTCGTCAGCCACACGCACCGCAGCACTTAAAAGCCCACCAGGATTATTTCTTAAGTCAATAATTAGGCCTTTCATGGGTTTATTTTCTTTTTCTAAAGCAGTGAGGGCTTTTACCAGCTCTTTGTGAGTTTTTTCCTGAAAATTGGTAATACGGACATAACCGTATCCGGGTTCAACGGTAAAATAGCGCACACTTTTTATGGGAATTACGTCGCGCACCAGGGTTATTTCTTTTAGTTCGTTAAAACCTTCACGGAAAATGTGAATGGTTACTTTGGTTCCCTTAGGACCTCTTAGAAGTTTAACAGCATCAATCAGGCTCATGCCCTTGGTGGGCTTGCCGTTAATCTTTATAATTTTGTCTCCAGGTTTAAGGCCTGCTTTCCAGGCAGGAGTGCCTTCAATGGGCGCTACTACGGTAAGGACTCCGTCTTTTATGGTTATCTCTATACCTATGCCGGTAAAAGAACCTTTGGTTTCTATTTGAAGCTCTTTAAAGTCTTCTGGTTTCAGAAAAGAAGAGTGGGGGTCAAGGTTGGTGAGCATTCCCTGAATGGCACCGTAAATAAGTTCTTTAGGGTCAACCTCTTTTACGTAGCTTTTTTGCACCAGATCAAGCACCTGAGAGAATAGCTTCAATTGCTGGTAAATGTCGTTTTCTTTTTTGGTAGGAGCTGAAAGGAGATTGTGCCCTAAAAAAGTCCCCAGAATAAAAAATCCCAAAACCACTACCAAAACTACAGAAGAAAAAACTTTTTTATTTTTCATATTCACCTCACGGCTTAAATTTAAGTTGATTTATATCAAGCCAATCCAAAGGATTTAACGGCTTTCCCTTATATCGTAGTTCGTAATAAACGTGCGGCCTCCCAAAAGGGACTTCTCCTACTTCACCAATTACTTCACCAGTATAAACCATGTCACCCAAATTTTTATTAACATTACCTAAACCACCGATAGCCGACAAGAAATAATAGCCATGATCAATAAAAATGACTATTCCTTCTCCCTTTATGTAGGAAATTTTTAATATTTTTCCGGCATAAGGGGCCTTAACCGGAGTGCCGGGCGGAGCAGCGATAGTTATACCCTTATTGAATTGTTTTTCGCCGGTGATGGGGTCTATTTCGGTGCCGTAAACTTTGATTACCAGGCCTGGAACCGGTGGTGGAATGAGCCCTTTTACCTCTAAAAGAGGCGGAGGCATCTTCTTCTCAGGAGTAATGTTTTCTGTAATTGGCCTTTTCTTTTTTATTTCTTCTATCTGGGTTTTGGCGCTTTTTAGTTCCTGCCTTGTTTTCTCAAGTTCTTCAGCCATCTGAGCAATAGCCGCGTAAGCAGCCTTTAACATCTTAAGGGTCTCGGCGTATAAGTTTTTATTTCTTCTTACCTCTTCCAGCAGGGCCTTTTTTTCTTGCTTAAGTCTTTCTAGAGCTTCTTTTTCTTCCTGAAATTGGTGTCTTAACCCTTCCAGGTGGGCCTTTTCTTTGAGAACAATTTCTTTTTCCTGTTCAAGTTTTGCCTTTTCTTCCTTGAGCTGTTTTGCCAGTTCTTTATCGTGCAGTAGCACCAGGTTTGCGTACTCTTGCTTACGCATAAAAGAAGAAATGTCTCCTGGAGAAAGGAGCAAGTTAAGCCAGCCTACTTTTCCCATGGTAGCAAGTACTTTTAGTCTTTCTCTGAAAATCTTTTCAAGTTCCTTAATTTTTATTTCCCGTTCTTTAATTTTTTGGGAAAGATTAAAAATGATAAGATCCCGTTCGGCTATCTGATCTTCTAAAAGATCAATTTCTTTTTGTTTTTGATTGATTTTTTGTGAGAGTTGCTCAAGCTCCTTTAGAATTTTCTTCTCTTTCAGAGAAAGTTCTTCAAGTATGGCAGACTTTTCCTTTATTTTTTCAGGGGCTGTAACCGCGGCCACCTGGCCAATTAATAGCGTAAGTAGCGCCGCGAGGCCCCATAGGAAGCTGTTACGCAAAGTAGCACCACCCCTAAAGTTAGGCTAATAAGTTGCCATTTTTCCCAGAAAAGAAGGCTTCCAGTAAACCCCGGGAAAAATCCCTTTATGGCTTTATCAAGATAGGTTTTCAAAAAATACACCAGAGTTAGAGATATTCCTGAGGCCAAAAGGCCTTGAAGGCCAGAGAGAAATATCAAGGGATTTTGGATAAAACCAGGAGTAGCCCCTACCAGAGAAAGGACTTCCAGTTCTTTTTGCCGTTGGGCCAGAGAAAGCCTTACTACCAGGCTGATAACAAAGATCGTGGCCAGGCCCACCAGGAAAAGGCCTGATACTGAAAAAATCTCAAGAAATTTTTTGATGTTAGCAAGCTTGACCAGCCAGCTCTGGGCAAACTGGACTTTTAATACCCCTTTCTTTTGTGAAAGATATTCGGAAAAGTCTTTCAACTTATTTAAAGCCAGAAAAGGGTCTTTAAAAGAGACCAGAAGAACCGGGGGCAAAAAGTCGGGCTTTATGTCTTTTACCAGTTCCTGGTCTTCAAAGAGGTGTTTTAGCTCCTCTAAAACTTTGGTGGAAGGCACAAAAGAAACTTGAGCTACCAGCTGATTTTTTTCTATTTCGTTTATGAGCTTCTGAGTGATAACAGGGTCAGTCTTTGGGGCCAGGTAAACGTTTAGCACCAGCTCCCTGGCAATCTGTTCGGTGAAATGTATAAGGTTAAAGTACATTAGCCCAAAAAAAGAAAAGACCGTTAGCCCCAGGGCGATGATCAGCGTGGCGGCTATATAAGTGCCAGGGGTGGTGCGAAATTCTTTTGCAGCCCGGCTGAAAAGTTTTCTCAAGGGTTAAGTAACCTCCCTTCATCAAGGACTAAGACCCGCCTATGACTATCCACAAAAAGAGACTGGTCATGGGTAGCTAAAATAATAGTCGTGCCCTCAGCGTTTAAATCTTCAAATATTTCCATAACTTCTTCTGTGCGGCGGGCGTCAAGATTTCCCGTAGGCTCATCGGCCAAAAGGAGCCTTGGCCTGTTTATAACAGCTCTGGCCAGAGCCACTCTTTGTTTTTCTCCACCAGAAAGCTGTCTTACCAGCTGGCTTTCTTTTCCCTCAAGCCCCAGGCGTTTTAGAATCTTTAACACCCGATATTTGATTTCTCCTTCAGGGATGTCCTGAATTTCAAGAGAAATAGCTACATTTTCAAAGACAGTCCGATTCTCAAGTAGCTTAAAGTCCTGAAAAACAAAGCCTATTTTGCGCCTTAGATAGGGGATTTCTTTGCGGGAAAAGCTGGATAAAGGCCTACCTTCAAAAAAAATTTCTCCAGAGGTAGGTTTTTCCGCTCTAAAAATTAAGTTTAACAAAGTGCTTTTCCCCGAACCACTTGGGCCGGTTATGAAAATAAATTCACCCTTGGCCACGCGGAAGGAAATGTCCTCAAGGGCCCTTATGTTTGGTTTATAAACCTTAGATACCCGTTCCAGACGGAGAATATCTTCCATTGGTCGCGATTATATCAACCTCGTTTTTCTATGCAATGTTTTCATTTAAGACTTATCGGCTTCTCTCCGATTTTATCTGAAGAAGGAGGGATATATGGCCAAGATTGACGCTTTTCTAAAATTGATGGTTGAAAGTGGGGCTTCAGACCTGCATATGGCCTCAGGTAACCCCCCGCTTATGCGAATTCACGGTGACCTTCAGCGGGTAAAGTACAAGGTTCTTGAAAATGACGAACTAAAAGCCATGCTTTACGAAATTACTCCAGAAGACCGTATCAAAGTTTTTGAAGAAACCGGTGACGTGGATTTTGGGTTTGAGCTGCCAGGGCTTGCTCGTTTTCGTGTGAACATGTTTCAACAGAAAAACGGAGTAGGGGCCGTATTCAGGCTAATTCCTTCTCAGGTAAAAACAGCCGAAGAACTTGGGCTTCCGCCCATTCTTACTAAGCTAGCCATGCTTCCGAAAGGGCTTGTGCTGGTAACCGGGCCTACAGGCTCAGGTAAGTCAACCACGCTGGCAGCCATTATTGACTATGCTAACAAAAACCGCCAGGACCACATCCTGACCATAGAAGACCCCATTGAATTCGTGCACAAGTCTTATGGTTGTCTGGTGAACCAGCGAGAAGTAGGAGTGCACACTAAGAGTTTTGCCTCGGCCCTGCGTTCTGCCCTACGTGAAGACCCGGACATCATCATGGTGGGTGAAATGAGAGACCTTGAGACCATTTCTCTGGCTATTGAAGCGGCTATGACCGGTCATCTGGTGCTGGCTACCCTGCACACTTTGAATGCCCCTAAAACCGTTGACCGTATTATTGAGATTTTTCCGCACGAGCAACAACCTCAGGTTCGTTCAACTCTTGCCGATGCTTTAAGGGCCGTGGTTTCGCAGACCATGTTTAAGCGCATAGATAAACCCGGCCGCGTGGTAGCCTTTGAGATTCTTATAGCCACCCCTGCAGCCAGGAACTTGATTCGTGAAGGCAAGACTTATCAATTGCCTTCGGTTATCCAGACCGGAAAGCGCTTCGGCATGCGAAGCCTTGATGACTCCATCATGGAATTACTCCAAAAAGGCTACATCTCTCCTGAGGAAGCCCTTAACAAGGCGGTGGATAAGGCCCGTTTCTTGCCACTGGTCAAAAACAAAGAACTAAGTGACTTTACCGAGGTGCCCTCATGATAAGGCCAGCGGAACTGGTAGAGCTTATTTCTCGCTTGGCTGAGACCAGGGAAAGAATAAGTGACCTGGTCTTTACCCCTGGGAGGCCACTTCAGGTGGCCGCTGACGGCAAGCTTTTCCCTGTTGAGCTTCCGTCGTTTTCCCTTAATAAACTCACGCCTTTTCAAACCGAAGTTTTAGCCTTAGGCCTTATAGGCAAGCAAAGGCGTCTTTTAAGAGACTTGTTGCGCACCGGTTCGGCAGACTTTTCCTATCACCTGCCAGATGGCACCCGTTTCAGGGTGAACGTTTTTTCTTCCCAGGGGGCCTATTCCATTGTGATGCGTAAGCTGGCCTCAAGGCCACCGCGCATAAAAGACCTAGGCCTTCCTCAGGCCTGTTATAAAATCGCCAAAGAAAAAGCAGGGATTGTGCTGGTAACAGGTGCCACCGGCCAGGGTAAAACCACCACCCTTGCGGCTATTCTTGAGGAGATTAACCATAAGGAGCCTCTTCACATTATAACCCTGGAAGACCCGGTGGAATATGTTCATCCCCCGGTCTTATCTACCTTTAACCAGAGGGAGCTTGGTAGAGATTTTGACACTTTTGCTAACGGTTTACGGGCGGCTCTGCGCCAGGCTCCCCACGTGATTCTCGTTGGTGAAATCCGCGACCGTGATACCATGGAAGTGGCCCTTTCAGCGGCTGAAACCGGCCACCTGGTTTTTTCCACCATGCATACCGTGGGAGCAGGAAATACTATCAACCGCATTCTTGGCTTTTTCAACATAGACGAAGAAAGGCAAGTTCGTATGCGTCTGGCTGATACCGTGCGCTGGATAGTAGGACAAAAGCTTATCCCTAAAAAAGAAGGCGGTCGGGTGGCCATCTTTGATATCCTTTATAACAATATCCGGGCCAAGGAAACTATTATCAAAGGTGAAGACGAAAACAGAACCTTCTACGATATCATGACCAAAGGCTCCCCCTACCACATGCAGACCTTTGACCAGCATCTGCTCTATTTATACGATAAGGGAATAATTAGCGAAGAAGTGGCGCTGGCATATTGTTCAAGAAGAGACGTAGTGGGCCGTGGTATTGATTTGATAAAAACCAAACGCGGTGAAAGGACCAGTGACCTTGAAGAAACCCTTGAGATTGAAATAGAAAACCGGAGGAAATGGTGAGTGAAGTAAAATGCCTTAACTGTGGTAAACGCTTCAGGCTTAAAGGGGAATCTCCCTCAAGTAACTTTTTTTCTGTCCCCTGTCCAGAGTGTGGAGGAACCCTTGAGCCTGTTTCAAGAGACTTGAGAGAAAAAGAAGATGGAGTTGAAGGCATAGAAGAGCCTACCCTTCTCATAGATAAGTCTCTGGCTCTTGTTTTCTGGGACATTACCGAGGAAAAAACTCAACTCCTTAAAGACTTAACGAAAGCGGGCTACGAGGTGCGACTTTTAAAAAAGCCATCTCTTTTGACCCAGTGGCTTCGCTTTGAAACCCCTTCCTTAATAGTTCTGGCCGCTGAAGATAAAGAAAAAATAAGGCCTTATATTGATATTTTAAATTCTTTACCCATGCCTGAAAGACGCCAGATTTTTGTAGTGTGGATAACGAGTAAAGCCCGTACGCTTGACCCTCGTCTGGCCTTTCTGGCCAGTGTAGAAATCGTGGTTAATACCAGTGATATTTCCCGTTTTTCCGATATTTTAGCCCGTGGCCAAAAAATCTGGCGAGATTTTTACTATCCATTTAAACAGGTAGAAGAGGCTCTTGCCAAAGAAATTTAACTTGCTTTTTGCCCGGTTAGGCCTTATTTATCCCATAAAAAAGCAAAGAGGGAGGAGGTTCCATGTCGCACTCTATAAGAAAGGCTGTTCTTCCAGTAGCAGGGCTTGGCACTCGTTTTTTACCGGCCACTAAGGCCATCCCCAAAGAGATGCTAACGGTGGTTGACCGTCCTACCATTCAATATATTGTAGAAGAGGCTGTTAACTCCGGGGTCAAACAAGTCATTCTGGTCACGTCCTCAGGGAAATCCGCCATTGAAAACCACTTTGACTACTCTTATGAGCTAGAATCTTACCTTGAAGCCAAAGGAAAACATAAGCTCCTTGAAGAAGTAAGAAGGGTAACAAGCCTTATTGAAGATATAGTTTCAGTGCGCCAGAAAAAGCCTTTAGGGCTTGGCCACGCGGTTTACGTAACCCGCCATGTGGTTGGGCGTGAGCCCTTTGCCGTTTTATTGGGAGACGATTTAGTTGATGCCCAAATTCCCTGTCTCAAACAGATGATAGAAGTTTTTGAAGAATTTAAAGGCCCGGTAATTGCTGTCCAGCGGGTCCCCAGAGAAGAAATATCTCGCTACGGTATAGTGGCTGGTGAAAAGGTAGGAGACGGGGTCATCAGGGTGCGAGAGATGAAGGAAAAACCTGCCCCTGGAGAGATAGATTCAGACCTTGCCATTATTGGCCGCTACATCCTGATACCTGAGATTTACGACTACCTAGCCAGGACCAAGCCAGGTGTCGGCGGTGAAATTCAGTTAACTGACGCCCTTTCCGCCTTAAAAGACGACCATCCTGTTTACGCTTATGAATTTGAAGGCACCCGCTATGATGCTGGAGATAAATTTGGCTTTATGCAAGCGGTAATTACTTTTGCCTTAAAACATCCTGAAATAGGAGAAAAGGTAAAACAATTTTTAAAAGAAAAAATAAAAGAAATTTAGACTTTTGCCCTGTATCGCTGTGAGCACAAAATAAATACCAAAGTGGGCAAACGTTGCGGGGTTTCTTCCTGTGATGTTATTAAAATTTTAACATGTCATTGTATGGTTTTTACGAGTGGAGTAATCTCTTATGAGACTGCTTCGCTCCGCTCGCAGTGACAGGGAGAGGAGTCATTGCGAGGCCCTGCAGGGGCCGAAGCAATCTCAACCCGATTTACTGAAGTTACTTCTCGCTGACAAATTAGTAGGCGGGTCTTTTTGTTAAATCTTCCATCTGGATTAAATTTAATTAAGCATGGAGAATCCTCAAAAAAGAAAAGCTGTAGATATAGTATTTCCGTATCGCCTTGAACCTTTAACTTATCTAACATATGAACCTTTAATTCCAGGGACAAGGGTTTTAGTTCCGCTTAAAAATTCTTTAAAGATAGGGTTGGTATGGGCTGAAAGTTCGTATATCCCAGAAAATGTCAGGGAAATAAAAAAAACTATAGATAAAGCCCCGGTCTTGCCTGAAAACTTACTTTCCTTCCTGAAGTGGATGGCAGGCTATTATCTTACCCCTGCTGGTGAAATAATAAAATACGCCCTTCCACCTTCTTTTTTTAGATTACCTAAAAAGAAAAAAGTAGAACCAGTGGAAGAAATAATCCTTCTTAGAGGCAAGAAAGATTACCGGGCTTTTCTCTATTTTTTTGAGAATTTTAATGAGCGTACTCAAAAGCTCAAAGACAGGTTAAAAGAGGCCTTAAAACAGGGAAGTGTAATTTTTTTAGTGCCAGATCGAGAGCTTTTAGATTTTTATGCCCACTTTTTAGCGGAACACAAACCTCATGTTTATCACGGAGATTTAACTCCCAAGAAACGCGAAAAAATCTGGCGCACTCTTTTAAAAGAAGAAAAACAGCTGATAATAGGCACAAGGCTTGCCATTTTTTTGCCTGTGCCTGACCTTTCCCTCCTCGTGGTAGAGGAAGAAGAAAACCTGGCCTACAAGCAGGAAGAGGGTTTTCGGGCCAACTTTAAGGACCTGGCCCTTATGAGGGGTAAGACAGCCGGGGCCAAAGTGCTTCTGGCCTCACCAGCCCCCAGTGTTAAAAGCTTTTACTTTGCTAGGCACAGGCGTTATTCCCTTGAGGCTGGAGAAGCAGTTTTTCCGCGAGTCAAAATTATAGACCTTAAAGAAACCAGAAGCCTATTATCCCAGCCTCTCATTAATGCCGTAAGACAGGCTTTAGCCAAAAAGAAACAGGTCCTTCTCTTCTTAAATCGCTTGGGGTATTCGCCACACCTGATTTGTGACACCTGTGGACATTTTTTTTCCTGCCCCCGTTGCCGAACTGCTCTTCGTTTTCACAAAAGGGAAGGGTACCTCAAGTGTCCTATTTGTACTTTTCGTGTACAAGGGCCTCCCCTTTGCCCTGAATGTGGGAGTGAAACGGTAAGGCCTTTAGGTATGGGGACGGAACGTTTAGAAGAAATATGCGAACGCTTTTTTAAAGGAGCCCGTATTGCCCGTTTTGAAAGCCACACTAAAGAAAGCCCTCCCGTGGAAAAAATAGATATCCTTATTGCCACGGCTCGAGTAAAACGTTTTTCACCTCTTCCAAACCTTGGTTGCGTGGCTGTAATCATGGCAGACCAACTTTTAACGTATCCCAGTTATCTGGCAGCTGAAGAAGCTTATCAACTGCTTAAAAAATTAGCCATAATTGATGATAATAGCGAAGAAAAATTGTTTTTAGTGCAAACATTTAGGCCTACTCATCATGTCTTTGAGGGATTAAAAAGTGGCTATGAAAATTTTTTCCAGAAAGAGCTTGAGTTTAGATATTTACAGAAGTTTCCTCCTTTTGGCCGCCTGGTTGAAATAATTCTGGTTGGTAGGGACGAGCCTGTAAAGCAGGCCTTGGGATTGACTGAAGGCCTTTTAGAAAGGCATGGCATATCCTTTTGGGGACCTCTTGAGAGGCACCCGCGTGGAAAAGCAAGGGCTTCTTATCTTGTTCAGACAGAAGATTTAGATCTTTTAAGAGAAAAACTGGGTATTATTAAAGCCGAGCTTGAAAATTCATTTAAACATAGACTAAGAATTGTGATAGACATGAATCCTATATAACCACTAATCTTTTCTTGCCAAGTGGCCAGGCAAAAAGTATCATGCAAGATTATAAAAACGAGCAAAATTTATTATGGGAGAAAAAATGGTAGTTCCCAGATTTGGTACCCAACAGACTCGTTCAAGGGGAGGGGCTCCGCCCCAACAGGCCTTGATTAATTTTGATTTAACCCCTGAGGATCTTGAGAGTTATCTTGACGAATACGTTATTGGCCAGCGTGAAGCCAAAGCGGTTCTATCCACCAAAATTTGCACCCATTTCCGCCGTGTGCGTTACATGTTAGAGCGCGGTGGCCGTTTCCAGGATGCCGGTTTTGTAAAAAATAACGTCATCATGATTGGGCCTACTGGAGTGGGAAAAACTTACATGGTGAAGCTCCTTGCCCAAAAACTGGGGGTTCCCTTTGTAAAAGGAGATGCCACCAAATTTAGTGAAACCGGCTATGTAGGTGGCGATGTTGAAGACTTGATTAGAGATCTGGTTCACGAAGCAGATGGTGATATTGAGCGAGCTCAATTTGGTATCGTTTACCTGGATGAAATAGACAAAATCGCCTCTTCGGGTAATTTGATAGGGCCTGATGTTTCCCGCACCGGTGTTCAGCGTGCCCTTTTAAAGCCTCTTGAAGAGACAGAAGTTGACTTAAGAGTCCCTCATGACCCAATTAGCCAGCTTGAGGCCCTTGAGCACTACAGGCGTACTGGCCAGAAAAAACGCCGCACCATCAATACCCGTTACGTGCTTTTCGTGGTTTCCGGGGCTTTCAGCGGCCTTGAAGAAATAATTAAAAAACGCCTCCATAAACAGGGCCTAGGTTTTATGGCTGAAGTTTCTTCTAAAAATGAGGCAGATGTTAATTACCTGCGCTTTGTAAAAACTGAAGACCTTATTGAATATGGATTTGAGTCAGAATTTGTGGGAAGGCTTCCGGTAATAACTGTTTTTGATCCGCTAACTGTAGATGAACTTTACGAAATACTTTGTAATCCCAATAGCTCGGTAATTGTTAATAAAAAAAGAGACTTCCGGGCTTATGGTATAAACCTTGTTTTTGAAGACGAAGCCCTAAAACTTCTGGCTATACAGGCTGAAAAAGAAAAGACCGGGGCCAGGGCTTTGGTGAGGGTAATAGAGCGAGCCCTCATTCCTTTTGAAAAAAGATTACCTTCTTTAAGGGTTCGTTTTCTGGTGGTTACCAAAGAGTTGATAGAAGACCCTCAAGGGATGCTGGCTACCTTTGAAGCCAACCCTCATGATCCTTCTTGGGAAGCACGTTACCAGAAGGCACTTGAAGAGGAGACCAAGCGCATCAAAAAATTTATCAAAGAACGCCAGAAAAAATTATGGCGTGGCAAGGGAATCAAGCTTACCCCTGAGCGCATGGAACTGGCCATAGCCCTTCACCGCCGCGATGATTTTGACCTTCATCAGGCCCTTGAAGAACTTTTTATTTTGATGCGCCAGGTCAAAAACTACGAGCGCAGTTTTGAAAGGCGCACGGGCTTTAAAGTGGCCTTTTCTGATGAAGCTATGGACTTGATACTTAAACATATCATTGAGATGGACCAGGGAGTTTACGCCTATTGCGACCGGATTTTAAATCTCCTGGAATATGGTTTAAGGCTGGTGAATGAGCGTACCGGGCAAACCCTCTTCACTATTCCTAAAGAAGCCATAGAGCAGCCTGACCAGTATTTAAACAGCCTCATTAGGCATACTTATTCTGGTAAAAAGTCATGAAAAGAAAAGTTCTTTTAGGTTTGGCAGAAGCTCTTGCTCTTGATTTTGAAAAAATATTAGCCGAGGAAGGATTAAAAGTCATTAAAGCTGGCACTGGCCAGGAGCTGCTTGATTTAGCCCATGAAGAAAGGCCAGACCTCATTATTCTTGAAAAAAAACTTCCGGTTCTTGATGGCCTTTCTGCACTTTTACTTTTAAAGAACGACGCTGATACACAGGATATCCCGGTGATAGTGGTGTGTGAATGTCGTGAGAAACAGGAAGAGGAAGCCTCTGATGCCGGTTGCGATGCCTTTCTTACACGGCCTTTAAATCGTGATAAAATAAAAGAAATTCTAAATAAATTTTATGAGGTGAAGCAAGGTGATAGGAATATCTAAACTTTATTGTGGAACGGTTGAAGCCTCTGACCCGTTACGTTATGGCCGAAGGGCCAAAGATTTGCCCTCCCACTTGCTCCAATTTTCTAAAGATAAAAAGCCGGTAGTAGTGTGGAATGTTACTAAACGTTGTAATTTACGTTGTATTCACTGTTATGCCCATGCTACCGCTAAAGCAGACCCAGACGAACTTACCACCAAAGAAGGAATGGCGTTAATTGAAGACCTGGCCAGGTTTGGCTCTCCAGTGATGCTTTTTTCAGGTGGTGAGCCCCTTATGCGGGAAGACATCTTAGATTTGATTCACAAAGCCGTCTCTCTGGGAATGAGAGCGGTTATTTCTACAAACGGTGTTCTTATAGACAGGCCCCTTGCCCGGGAATTAAAAAAGCTTGGTTTATCTTACGTGGGAATAAGCATTGACGGCCTAGAAGAAGTTCACGATAAGTTCAGAGGAGTCAAGGGAGCCTTTGCCAAGGCCATGGAAGCGGTAGAAAACTGCCAGGCTGAAGGCATAAAAGTGGGCTTGCGTTTTACCATAAATCGGCTTAACGCTCAGGAAATTCCTAAAGTATTTGACCTGGTTGAAGAGAGGAAAATTCCGCGTATATGTTTTTATCACCTGGTTTACGCTGGCCGTGGTACTAAACTCATGGAGGAGGACTTAAACCACGAAGAGACCCGCTACTGGGTAGATTACATCATTGACCGCACCAAAGAACTACACGACAAAGGCCATAAGGTAGAGGTATTGACCGTAGATAACCACGCTGATGGGCCTTATCTCTATTTACGCATGAAGCGCGAGGGGAACCCCCGGGCTGAAGAAGTTCTTGAGTTACTGCGCATGAACGGAGGCAATAACTCAGGCGTGGGGATTGGCTGTGTATCCTGGGATGGCTCTGTTCATGCAGACCAGTTCTGGCGCCATTATTCCTTTGGCAATGTGCGTGAGCGCCCCTTTAGCGAAATATGGATGGACACCAGTGACCCTCTTATGGCCAAGCTTAAAGAAAAGTGGAAGCACGTTAAAGGGCGCTGTGCCAGGTGTCGTTTTCTGGATTGTTGTGCCGGGAACTTCAGGGTAAGGGCTGAGGCGGCCACTGGCGACCTCTGGGCCCCTGACCCGGCCTGTTATCTTACTGACGAAGAAATAGGCATTGCCTAAAAAGGAGGAGTTATGGCCCCGATAAAAAGAGCCCTTATAAGTGTTACTGATAAAACAGGGGTAACTGACTTTGCCAAGGCCCTTCATGAGTTAGGGGTAGAAATCATTTCTACAGGTGGAACCGCAAGGGTGATAAGAGAGGCCGGTGTTCCGGTAATTGATGTCTCTGAGGTTACTGGTTTCCCTGAAATGCTTGACGGCCGGGTAAAAACTCTTCATCCCAAGATTCACGGTGGCATCCTGGCCATACGCTCTAATGCTCAACACATGCGCCAGTTAGAAGAGCAGGGTATAGAACCTATTGATCTGGTAGTGGTAAATCTTTACGCCTTTGAAAAAACCGTGGCCTCAGGGGCAAGCCTTGAAGAGGCCATTGAAAACATAGATATTGGTGGCCCCACTCTTTTAAGGGCTTCGGCTAAAAACTTCCGCGATGTTACCGTGGTGGTGGACCCGGCTGACTACGAACACGTGCTTAAAGAAATGCGGGAAAACAACGGTGAGACCACTCTTAAAACCAGGTTTGAACTGGCGCGCAAAGTCTTTGAAACCACCAGCAAGTATGATACCGCCATTGCCAATTATCTAAAAACTATTGCCCCGGCTTCTTTATCCTGATGATTTGTATCTCTCTGGTAGAAAGCAACCGGGATAAGGCCTTTGAGGCTTTGTCCCGGGCGCAAACATTGGCTGATTTAATAGAAATACGCCTGGACGCCTTTGTTTCCCCTGAAATAGACTTTTTTTTAAAAAGAGCAAGTAAGCCTCTTCTTTTTACCTATCGGGCTAAAGCCGAAGGTGGGCTTAAGGAAAGTCCTTTAGAAGAACGTTTAGATCACTTAAAAAAAGCAGCTGAAAAAGGGGCCTTTGCCGTTGACTTAGAATTATCCGCCGGGCACAAAGCTGTTGGTGAATTAAAAAACTCCTGTCAAAATACCAGGCTTTTACTTTCTTTTCATGATTTTAAGGGCACTCCTTCCCTGGAAGAATTGAAAGAAATTATCAGGCAGATGAAAGAAACTGGCGGCGACATTGGAAAGATTGTAACTTATGCCCACAAACCTGAAGAAGCACTGGTTCCCTTGTCTTTAATCCCCTGGGCCAGAAAAGAATTATCTTTTCCCCTTATAGCCTTTGCCATGGGAGAGGCTGGTCGTTTTTCCAGAGCTGTATGCCTCATTTTAGGTGCTCCTTGGACTTATGCCGCTTTACCTGATGCGGAGAAGGCTGCCCCTGGCCAGCTTGAGGCTGATACCTTGCGTTTTATCTTTGAAAAACTCAAAGTCTCTTAATCACACTTAGAAAAGCCACAACTGCGGCAGAGGAGACAGCCTGATTCCACCTCAAGGGGTCCGCCACAATCAGGGCAGGGGCCAAAGTTTCTCTCTTCATCAGGCTTGATTTCGTAATTTATGGCCTCTGCCAGCACTTTGGCAATGGCATCCGGGCAGGAAAGAATTGGACGGCCTTCTTCCCAGGTAGGAGATGGACAACGAATCCCGGCCAGCTGCTTGATGATAGACTCTGGCGCCACCCCTGAACGAAGGGCAAGAGAAATAAGCCTGCTGACAGCTTCTATCTGGCAGGAGGCACAGCCTCCGGCCTTGCCCATAGTGGCAAACACCTCGCATAGGCCTTTGTCATCCCAATTTACTGTTACATAAAGATGGCCGCAGCCAGTGCTAATGCGACGGGTAAATCCACGGGTAACCTTAGGCCTGGGCCGTGGGGTCATGCCTTCGCGCTTTAATTCCAGGACCTGCCTTGGACGACTACCGTAGCGGTAAACAGTAACTCCCTTAAGCCCCAGCTCATAAGCCAGCATATAAACTTTGCGGACATCCTCTTTGGTGGCGCTTTCTGGAAAATTGATAGTTTTGGAAACGGCGTTGTGTACGTGACGCTGAAAAGCGGCCTGTATTTTTAAGTGTTCTTCTGGCGTGATGTCAAAGGCTGTAACAAAAAGCCTTTTCAAGTCTTCTGGTATTTCTTCTACTTTTTGAATGCTTCCCTGCCTTAAAGTCTTGTTAAGTATTTCTTTTATTTTTTCCGCTGAAAAGCCTTTTTCTTTTAAGGCCTGCAAGAAAAGAGGATGAAGTTCTTTTAACTCTGTCCCGTCAAGAACACGGCGGGTGTAGGCCACGGCAAAAAGGGGCTCAATCCCAGAAGAACAGCCGGCAATGATAGAAATAGACCCCGTTGGGGCAATAGTGGTAGTGGTGGCGTTTCGCATAAACGGTGTATCTGGGCTATTCCAGATACTCCTTTTGTAGGCAGGGAAGTTCCCGCGCACCCTGGCCAGCTCAGCGCTCTTTTTTACCGACTCTCTGGTGATAAAAGCCATAATCTCTTCGGCTATATCTATCGCTTTATCTGAATTATATGGGATGCCAAGTTTTATCAGCATATCGGCAAAACCCATGACGCCAAGGCCAATTTTCCTGGTCTTTTTGGTCATTTCTTCTATCTGGGGAATGGGAAAACGGTTTACGTCAATAACATTGTCCAGAAAGTGCACGGCCAGATGTACCGTTTCTTTGAGTTTATCCCAGTCAACAAAATTATCTTTTACGAAAAGAGAAAGGTTGATAGAGCCGAGGTTACAGGACTCAAAGGGAAGAAGTGGCTGTTCCCCGCAGGGATTGGTGGCTTCTATTTGCCCCAGGTGAGGAGTAGGGTTTTTGGCGTTTATGGTATCAATGAAGATTACGCCAGGGTCTCCTCTAAACCAGGCGTTTTCCACCAGCAGGTCAAAAAGTTCTTCGGCTGAAACCTGGCGGACTACTTTACCGTTTCTGGGGTTTATTAGGGCAAAAGACTCTTTGTTTTTGAGGGCTTTCATAAAGTCATCAGTTATGGCCACTGAGATGTTAAAGTTGGTGAGTTTGGTAAGGTCTCGTTTCACGGTGATAAATTCTTCTATATCCGGGTGGTCTATGCGCAAAATGCCCATGTTGGCTCCGCGGCGGGTGCCTCCCTGTTTTATAGCTTCGGTGGCGGCGTCATATACCAGCATGAAAGAAACAGGCCCGCTAGAGACCCCGTGAGTGGAGCGAACTATATCTCCTTTGGGACGCAGGCGGGAAAAGGAAAAACCAGTGCCACCCCCAGATTGATGAATTAGGGCAGTATATTTCAGGGTCTCAAAAATAGAGACCAGGGAATCTTCTACGGGAAGGACAAAACAGGCAGAGAGTTGACCAAGCTCACGACCAGCGTTCATAAGGGTAGGGGAGTTGGGAAGAAAAGAAAGGCTTGTCATTAGTTGATAGAATTTTTCTTCGGTTTCTTTAATATCGGCTTGCGGGTTATAAATCAAATCAGCTGCGGCTATGGTACGGGCCACACGTCTGAACATTTCTTCAGGGGTTTCTACAGGGTTTCCTTTTTCGTCTCGTTTGAGATAGCGTTTAGCAAGGACAATAAGGGCATTTTCTGTAAGAGGGAGCTTGGTTTCAGGAAGTTCCATTCTTTCTCTCCTCTTTTTTCTAAGTTTTAACGAGACTTGAGCCAAATTACTAGAAAAATTTTAATAAACTGTTTTTGCCTTACGAGAAGTCCGAATTGATCCTATTGGAACATCACGATGGGCCGCGGGCCAGAGAAATGAGCCCAACGGGCCATTACGAAGAGCACGAGGTGCGACGAAGTGACCTACCGGGTTATTACGAGGAGGTCCAAAGGGCTGACGAAGTGGCCCTACCAGGTCATTACGAGGAGCACGAAGTGCGACGAAGTAATCTCCTGGTAGATTGGCCTGAGATTGCTTTGTCCATGGCTTCGCTCGCAAATGGCCGAAAGGAACGCTTAATGATAGTCCACCCAAATTATTATATGTTTTTTCCCGAGTTTTCCGGTTTTTGATTACATAAGCTTTTTACTTGACAAAATAGCTATAAATCTTTTACCTATTGTTAAAGTAAATCAAAAAGAGGTTTTTATGACAAAACAGGCCTTTTCATTTGAAAATAAGAATAAGAACGAAGAGATTTTTTCACCTCTTGAGGTTTTTAAGGAATATATTAGGCGTAAAGGGCTTAGATACACTCCAGAACGTGAAACCATCGTTAGAGAAATATTTTCCCTTAAAGGTCATTTTGACGTAGATGAGCTTTATCTGCGTTTACGCAACAAAGGTGAAAAACTTTCTAAGGCTTCTATTTACCGCACTATTCCCCTTCTTATTGATTGTGGCCTTCTTCAAGAGGTTTACCATGAAGATGGCCATATGCACTATGAGCCGGCTTCCTCCTATCCTCATGGTCACATAAGATGCCTTGAATGTCGAAAAGTGGAAGAATTTGAAGACGACCGCATCAAAGAAATTCAACAAGATATAGTTAAAAAATATGGCTATCGTATTACCAGTGTCCGTTTTGAAATGTTAGGCTATTGTCAGGAATGTCTTAAAAAAGTCCACCTTTAGGAAGGGCAATGTCTGAGGTAAAGCTTGACGACTTACGCACTGGCGAAGAGGGAGAAGTTTTAAAAATTTTAGGGAACGGAGCTTTCCGTATTCGTTTAATGGAACTTGGTTTTGTACCTGGTGCCAAAGTAAAAGTGATTAGATATGCTCCTTTAAAAGATCCTGTAGAATACGAAGTAAAAGGCTATCACATCACTCTTCGCCATGAAGAAGCAGCCAAAATACTGGTAAAAAAATTATCCCACTAATTTTTGCTTGACTGGTCCCTTCAAATTGCCGATCATTAATTAAAACTTTGTGAGGCGTAAATTGCTTGACTTTTTTTTCAAACCACAGGCGATTGCGGTTATCGGGGCATCGCGAGAGCCTGGAAAAGTAGGCCATGATGTCTTAAAAAACCTCCTGGATTATAAGTTTCCTGGGCCTGTTTATCCCGTAAACCCTAAAGCGCAGGAAATTTTAGGTTTAAAGGCTTACCCTTCTATAAATGAACTTCCCCAGGGGGTTGACCTGGCTGTAGTGGCGGTGAGAGCCCCTTTAGTTCCTGAAGTTATTTCTCTTTGTGGGCAAAAGGGCATAAAGGGAGCAGTAGTTCTTTCTTCAGGCTTTAAAGAAACAGGCCGTGAAGGGGCTAAGCTTGAGCTTGAGCTTATTGAAAGCGCTAGAAAACATAAGGTGCGAATTATCGGGCCTAATTGCTTGGGTATTCTTGATACTTACTCGCGTTTAAACGCTACCTTTGCCGCTTTAAAGCCTTTAAAGGGAAAAATTGGTTTCTTTTCCCAATCAGGGGCCTTGTGTCTGGCTGTGCTTGAATGGTCACGGGCGGAAAAAATAGGGCTTTCTCGCTTTGTAAGCTTGGGCAATAAAGCTGATATTTCGGAAATAGAATGTTTGCGCGCTCTTGCTGAAGATCCGCATACTGAAATTATTATGGGCTACCTTGAGGGTATAGAAGACGGACGAGCCTTCACGGAAGTGGCCTCTCAGGTTTCTCGCCAAAAGCCCGTTATAATCTTCAAAAGCGGTATCACCGCTGCTGGAGCAAGGGCGGCTTCCTCGCATACCGGCTCTTTAGCTGGTTCTCAGGAGGCCTTTTTAGCGGCAGTTAAGAGAGCCGGTATCATTCGGGCAGAGACCCTCAGAGAATTTTTTAATCTTGCCCTTTATTTTGCAGGTAATCCCCCCATGGAGGGGCCTTATCTTGGTATCCTTACCAATTCCGGAGGCCCTGGCATTATAGCTGCTGATGCCTGTGAAAAGTCTTCCCTTGAATTACCAACACTTTCAGCCGAGACCATAGAAAAGTTGCGGCAGGTTTTACCTCCTTACGCTTCATTTTATAATCCTGTTGACATTACCGGTGACGCCGATGCTGAACGATATAAAAAGGCCTTATCCCTTCTCCTTGAAGATAAAACTTTAAACGGTTTATTAGTCATTCTTTCGCGCACCGCCACGGTGGACCCAGAAGCTGTGGCAGAAACACTTTCTGATAAAAAGGGCACCAAACCCCTGGTAGCCTGTTTCATAGGGGAAGAAAGCGTTAAAAAGGCAAAAACGAAACTTTTAAAGGCCCATATCCCCCACTTTGAATATCCTGAAGAAGCAGTCAGTGTTTTTGATAAGTCCTGGAGGTATAAATTCTGGCTTAATAAGCCCAGGCCTAAAGCCAAGCGTCTCAAAGTTGATTTTAAAAGGGCAGCAGAAGTTTTGCAGTTGGTGCGTTCAGAAGGCAGGAGATATTTTCTGGACCATGAAGTCAAGCAAATTTTAGAGGCCTACGGCTTTACTTTTCCCAAAACTTTGCTGGCTCGCACCACCGATGAGGCCCTTTTAGCCGCTAAAGTTATTGGCTATCCCGTGGTTTTAAAGCTTGTTTCTCCGCAAGTGCAACATAAAACTGACATTGGCGGTGTTAAGCTTAATATTCAGAACGATGAAGAATTAGTAAAAGCCTTTCAGGAAATGCTTATCAGTGTTCGTAAACGTTTGCCAGGTGTTTCGGTTTTAGGAGTCATAGTTCAGGAGATGGTGTACAAAGGTAAAGAGGTTATTGTGGGCTTTTTGAGGGACCCACAGTTCGGCCCCATAGTGATGTTTGGTTTAGGAGGAATTTACGTAGAAGTAATGAAAGACGTTACTTTTAACTTAGCACCTTTGAGTAAAGAAGAAGCCCTTGAAATGATTAGAGAAATTAAAGCCTACCCGGTTCTAAAAGGCATAAGGGGTGAACCAGAAGTTGATATGAATGCTCTGGCCCGTTCTATAATGGCCATGGGGCAGCTTGTTTCTGATTTCCCTGAGCTTAGTGAGGGAGAAATTAATCCTTTAATAATTGGCCCCAGGGGCTTTAAAACTATAGCTGTTGATGCCCGTTTAAGTTTAGGGGGAGAAAAATGAGTATTATTTACGTTTGTTCAACATCAGGTTTTTCAGGAAAAACTTTGGCCCTTCTGGGGCTTGGTCAATTTCTAAGAAAAGAAAAGCTTGCCTTCTCTTACCGTAAGCCGATAGGTAATCGCCCTGTTTACCAAAACGGCTACATTGTTGATGACGATGCTGCTTTTCTGGCCCAGGTGTTTGAACTTGATATCCCTCTTGATAAGCTTTCAGCCATAATTCTTACGCAAGATACCGTAGTAAAAGGCTTTAAAAGAGAAATTGAACCCCTTATGCCTCAGGTCCTTAATTTTTGTGAGGAGGCCCAAAAAGACGCTGATATTTTATTACTTGGTGGTTACGGAAGCCTTTATTCAGGCAAATTTTTGGGGATTTCAGGGGTTGACCTGGCTAAAAAGCTGAAAGCACATATATGTTTGGTGGTGCGGTATGAAGGGGAGTATGTGGTGGATTACATCCTCCAGGCAGTTCAAGAATTTCCCGGGCAAAAATGCGGCGTAATTTTAAACGACCTACGCGAAGAACATCTTTATAACTACCAGGATCTCGTAAAGCCTTATTTAGAAAAAATGGGTATAGAAATTCTAGGTGAAATTCCTCATCACAATAAGTTAGCGGCTGTTTCAGTGAGGGACTTAAGAGAATATCTCGGGGCTCGTATTTTGGGTTATACTGCGGAAGACCGCCTGGTGGAAAGTTTTCTCATAGGTGGCATGCAGGTGGACAAAGCTATCCAGTATTTTCGTAAACTTTCAAATTTTGGTGTCATTGTAGGTGGAGACCGTTCTGATATTCAACTAGCTGCTATTGAGACCGGAGCCGTATGTCTCATTTTAACCGGAGGGCTTTATCCCAATGAAATAATTTTAGCGCACGCCGAAGAGAAGAAAGTGGCTATTCTGGTGGCTGAAGAAGATACCTATTCAGTGGCCAGACGCGTTGAACGTCTTCCTGCTCAGGCTCGCATACGCCACCCTGAAAAGCTAGCCTGCGCCCTGGAAGTAACAGCCCGTGCTCTCAATTATGAAAAGCTGGCTAAATTTATAGCTTAGCCTTCAATGATAACTATAGCAGTGGCATAAAGCCTTTCGTGAGATAAGGATACATGTAATCTTTTTGCTCCAAGGGTTTTAAATCTTTCTAGCGCCCGGCCATATAATCTCATAAAGGGTTTCCCTGAAGGTTCGTGTAAAAGTTCCATTTCTCGCCAGGATATCCCTCGGAGCCCGGTGCCAAGGGCCTTAGAGCAGGCTTCTTTAGTGGCAAAATAGGCGGCCACGTAAGGAGCTAAATATCTTTTGTGAGAAATGGCTTTTCTTTCTTCTGGGGTGAGAATTCTTTGTAAAAACCTCTCTCCATAAGAGGCTAAAACTTTCTCTATCCTTGGTATTTCCACTAAATCAATTCCCAGGCCTTTAATCATCCGAATATTATAACTTTATATTTTTACGTGTAATAGAAAAATCAATTTTTAGATTTTTACTGCGAACCCGCATGGGTATAAATAAAAGTAGCGAGATTACCTGGGTGTTTTACATCGCCTCGCGGTACTTTGTAATGTAATAAATTTCCTACTTAAATTCTAAACCTTTGCAATACATTTTCTGAGATTGCTTTGCCTGTCCCGAGCGAAGCGAGGGATTCCCTCGCAGTGACAGTTAGGAACATACTCGCCGTAATATTAATGAGAGCGTAAAACAGGTGGCAATTTTTGGGTTGTCATTACGAGCCACTTACCACCCCGTCATTGCGAGCCACGAAGTGGCGAAGCAATCTCTTCCTTAAAGGATAAGGTCTCTTAAATTCGTTGGTTGCATTGCTTATTCTTTTGATACTTGCTGTGCAAGGTAAAAAGGCTCACTTTCCATGATAAGCAGTTTTTGGGGGACGCCCTCTCCTTAAAGGAATTTTTTCTTCAATCCCCAGACACTGGATACGATAACGAAGTTGCCTAAAGGTTAACCCCAGTTCTTTGGCCGCACGAGCTATTATAAAATTATGTCGTTTCAGGACCTCTATTATTTCTTCTTCACTTAATTCCTGCGGAGGAATTTCTAAACTTAAAGAAGATTCCTTTTCTGGTAAAACCTTTTTAAGCAAAGAGCTAATTAATCCTTCAGTTACTGTATCGTTTTCACTGAGGATAAAAAGCCTTTCTAGAAAATTTTCAAGCTCACGCACATTGCCAGGCCAATGGTAACGACTCATTATTTCCATAGCCTTAGGGGTAAGGCGTAAGTTGCGGGCATATTCTTTGGATAAGCGGCGCAAAATAAAATTTATCAGGAGAGGCAAATCTTCTAATCGTTCCCTTAAAGGAGGAATATAAATGGGAAATACGTTTAGCCTGAAAAATAGATCTTCCCGAAATTTCCCTTCTCTTGCTAGGTTTTCTAAGTCCCTGTTGGTAGCTGCAATAATCCTTACATCAACTCTTCTAGTTTTGGTACTACCAAGGCGTTCAAATTCCCGTTCCTGAATAAACCGCAATAGTTTTGCTTGTAATTCCAGAGAAAGTTCAGATATTTCATCAAGGAATACCGTACCTTCGTGAGCCTCTTCAAGTAAGCCGGGTTTGCTTTTTATAGCCCCGGTAAAGGCCCCTTTTTCATAACCAAAAAGCTCGGCCTCAAGGAGATTTTCAGGAAGAGAAGCACAGTTTATCTTAACAAAAGGTTTACCTGCCCTGGGAGAAAGGTCATGGATTAAACGTGCCGTTAAAGTTTTGCCTGTCCCTGATTCACCTTGCAGTAGAACTGTCGCACGGGTTGGAGCAACTTGCCTTACCAGAGTAAGCACCTTTTGCATTTCCGGGCTACGGGAGCTAGCCATAAAATCGCTAAAGCGTTTTTTTAGTTCCGTGCGAAGAAGCAGGTTTTCCTGTTTCAAGTGAATTTCTCGCTTTTCTATATTGCGGCGTAATTGAACAAACTGTGCTACTAATAGAGCTACTATCTCCAGAAAGTTAATATCTTCGTGATAATCAATTCCATCTTCAAAAAGGCGATCTACAGAGAGAACGCCAATAGCTTTATCTTCAAGCATAATGGGTACAGCCAGGAATGAGATTTCTTCACGCTCAAGCTTTCTGGCACCGGTGCGGTTCAAAAATAGAGGTTCCTGTTTAACGTTTAAAACCACACACGGCTCTCCGGTTAAAAACACCTGGCCCGTAATACCCTCTCCAGGGGCATAAACTCCACGGGCCTCTTCTTCAGGGCTAAGGCCATAGGAGGCCCGGATAAATAAACGATCCGCATCCTCATCGTAAAGGGTAATACTAGCCCTTTTCATACGAAGTTTTTCAGCTAAAACATAAAGTATATCTCTTAAGGCATTATCCAGGTCAAAGGCCTTACCTATTATACGACAGGCCTCGTGTAAAACTTCAAGCTTACGGTGTTCTAACGAATTTTTATCCATTTTAACTTTTTTGTTAAAACCATCTTTACGCATTTGTCAGTTTTGTTGAAAAATTTATTTTATTAGTTTCTTCACTTTTGTTTTTCATTATAAACTGCTCGTATATTTTTTTGATTTCTTCGTCATTTAAAGGCCGGCCATATTCTTGGGCAAGCTGTCGGATTTTATTTAACAAAATTGGAAGATATTCTTCTGGAATAGTTAAATCCAATTCTTGTAATTTTCCCCTTAAAGCGCCAAGGCCTGACTTTTCTCCCAAAACGAGCTTATGTGAAAGCCCAAGAACTTCCGGTGGGAAGGGTTCGTAAAGTTTTTTATTTTTGTAAAGGCCATCTACGTGAAGGCCAGTTTCACAGGTAAAGAGGTATCTTCCCAAAACGGGCTTGAATGGAGGAATGGTTTCTCCTGCGTGCCAGGAAAGAAAGTGAGCGGCTAAAGGCAATAGTTCAAGGCGATAGTTTTTCTTGCCTCGACGAAAGCAAAGATAAACCAGAACTTCTTCAAGAGGAGTAATACCTGCCCTTTCTCCTAGCCCTAAAAGACTTACATCTACCCAGTCTGCTCCAGTTTCAAGGGCTGTTATGGCGTTTCCTGTGGCTAACCCCAGATCATTATGGAAATGAAAGGATAGCTCTAAATCTGGAAAACGTTTTTTGAATTCTTCTACAAGTTTTATAACTTTTAATGGTTGCCAGAAACTAAGGGTGTCAGAAAGGCGCAAGCGTTTAACCCCGGCGGACAAAGCTTCTTCAGCTATTTGGAAAAGCAAATTAGGAGAAGTGCGACTGGCGTCCTCTAGGCCCAGAGAAACATAAGAAAAGTATTGGCTGGCTTCCTTAACTAACTTTTTTATTCTTTTAAGTAATTCTTCGGAAGTAATTTTAAGCTTATATTTAAGATGAAGTCTGGATGCAGGAGCACTTAAATTGATTCTTTTAAGCCCTGGGAACAAATTATAGGCCAGCTCTAAATCTTTTTCGTTTAAGCGGCACCAAAAACTAAATCTGTCTTCTATCTTTTTTCTTCTGATAGACTGCCAGATATGTTCTAAATCTTTATCTCTACGAACTATACCAAACTCTATCTCTTCTATACCTATATCATAAAGCAAAAATGCCAGGCGTAACTTGACTTCTGGCTTTAGATAAACTCCGAAACGCTGTACTCCCTCTCTTAACGTGCTATCCAGTAATCTCATCATACTTTTATTAATAGCAAAATCCGTTCCAGTTTTTAAAATTGTTTTGTTTTAAACAAATAGAAAAATTACAAAACTCACAAAAACTTTTCTGCTAAAAACTTACTGTCAATTTATTTGTTAGTTTTTCAGAACCTTTTATTGCCTTAAAAGCATTTAAAACAAAAGAAAATACAGTTTGGCACATACTTTGCTCAGTATAAATAAGCAAAAAGTTAGTAGGAGGTTTAAGTTATGGCTACAAGAAAGATTGGTATTTACGGAAAAGGTGGCATAGGCAAGTCCACCACTACTCAAAATTTAGCCGCAGCTTTGGCTTATTATCACAACAAAAAAGTTATGATTCACGGTTGTGATCCGAAGGCTGACTCAACGCGCTTGATTCTCGGCGGTAAACCCCAGGAAACAGTGCTTGATGTGATGAGAGAAGAGGGAGAAGAAAATGTAACCCTGGAAAAAGTCGTAAAAGTCGGCTTTGGCGATATTAGGTGTGTGGAATCAGGTGGTCCTGAGCCTGGAGTGGGCTGTGCCGGCCGCGGTGTTATTACCGCTATAAACCTTATGGAATCTCTTGGTGGATATCCCGAGGACCTTGATTTCCTCTTCTACGACGTGTTGGGCGACGTAGTTTGTGGTGGTTTTGCCATGCCCGTGCGGGACGGTAAGGCTCAGGAAATCTACATTGTAGCCTCTGGTGAAATGATGGCTATTTACGCTGCTAACAACATCTGCCGTGGTATGGCCAAGTATGCCAGAAGAACAGGGGTGCGTCTTGGTGGAATTATCTGTAACAGCCGTAAGGTTGACCGCGAACAGGAACTCATGGAGGAATTTTGTGAACGTCTTGGCACCCAGATGATTATGTTTATCCCGCGTGACAACATTGTTCAAAAGGCTGAGTTTAATAGGCAAACGGTGGTTCAGTTTGATCCGGACCATCCCCAGGCCCATGCTTATAAAGAACTTGCCCGCAGAATCATTGAAAACAAACACTTTGTAATTCCTAAACCTCTTACTATGGACGAACTTGAAAATCTAGTGGTCAAGTACGGCATCGTCTAAAACAACATTTTTAGGAGGAGCCAAATATGAAAATGATAAAAGCTGTTATCAGACCTGAAAAGGTAGATGATGTAGTAGAGGCCCTTGAAAAGGAAGGTTTTTTAGCCTTGACGCGTATAGACGTGGTGGGGCGCGGTAAACAGGGCGGTCTAACTATGGGAGAAATTGTTTACGACGAGCTTCCCAAGTCAATGCTTCTTCTGGTGGTGGATGAAGAAGCGGTGCCCAAAGTTTGTGAAATCATCATGGAGTCAGCACGCACTGGACGCTTTGGTGACGGGAAAATTTTTGTGCTCCCGGTAAACCAGGTCTGGACCGTGCGTACAGGAGCTCCTGAACTCTAAACAAGAGGAGGCAATATGAGCAAGTTATGTGAAATTATGGCCATTGTAAGACCAAATAAGATGCTTGCCACTAAAAAGGCCCTGGCTGAAATAGGCCTGCCTTCTTTTACAGCTTTTCCCTGCTTTGGGCGGGGCAGACAGGCAGGCAGAGTGGGAGAGATTTCTTATCCTATAAGTCCTGAAGTTATAGAAAAGGCCAAAGATATGGGGCCTACTTTTATACCAAAGCGCATTATCTTGGCGGTTGTGCCTGAAGCCATGGTGGAAAAGGTAGTGCAGACCATTATTAAAGTGAATCAAACTGGTCAGCATGGTGATGGGAAAATCTTTGTCCTGCCAGTAGAGGAGAGTTACCGGGTAAGGACAGGTGAGAAAAATTTAGAAGCCCTTTTCTAAAGGAGGCCAAAATGTTGAGACATCCTTGTTTTGACCATAAAGCCCATCGGATAGTTGGGAGACTTCACCTGCCGGTGGCGCCAAAATGCAACATAAAGTGTGCCTATTGTGAACGCGAGGTAGGCTGTGTTCATGAGTCAAGGCCTGGAGTAGCCAGCAGAGTTATCAGCCCCGAGGAGGTCGGTTTTTATGTGGAAAAGGCCATTTCCTTTATCCCGCAGATAGAAGTTATCGGTGTAGCCGGCCCTGGTGATGCCCTGGCCAATGAAGAGACCTTTGAAGCCTTGAAGCAGGTTAAGGCTAAGTTCCCGGAGCTAAAGATCTGTCTTTCAACTAATGGTCTAGCTTTACCGGAAAGCCTCCCGAAAATGCTTGGAGTAGGAGTGGAATTTGTTTCGGTAACAGTGAACTTTATTTCTCCCGAAGTTGGGGCCAAGCTTCTCCGCTGGGTCAAGGCTGAACACAAACTGGAAGGTAAAGACGCCGCTTCTTTTCTTGTTAGCAAACAACTTGAAGGAATAAACCTTGCCTCTCAAGCTGGACTCAGGGTGAAGGTGAATACGGTGTTAGTGCCGGGGGTAAACGATGACGAAGTAACAGCTATTGCCAGAGAAGTGGCCAAGGCTGGAGCCAGTTTAATGAATATTATTCCTCTAATTCCTTTAGGAGAATTCAGGGGTTATCGGGCGCCTACGCGAAAAGAGCTGAATAAGGCTCGGTCTAAAGCTGCTCATTACCTACCGCAATTTTTAGCCTGTAAGCGCTGCCGAGCTGACGCTGCGGGTATCCCGGCCTTAGGAGACTTAAACGTTTTTAATTCTAAGGCCCTTTGTGCTTAAAACCCAATAAGGAGGAAGACCATGCCAGTAGTTCAACTTAAATGTAATCTATGTATTCCTGAAAGAAATCCTCACACCATTATCGTTGATGAAGATAAAAGCACACTTCCCCGTTGTAATGCTCCTACTGTCCCGGGAGACATGACGGAACGAGGGTGATCTTATGCTGGAGCCCGCGGGGTCGTGGGCGGACCAATAGTGGACATAATCCACATGGTTCATGCGCCGGTAGGCTGTGGTTATTACACCTGGGGTACCAGGCGGCACCTGGGAGATGTTTATGGCTGGGCTTTACCTGGTGTGCTTGAGAACGAAGCTAATCACCGCCGTCATTGCTACACCACCGATATGACTGAAAACGATATCGTCTTTGGCGGTATGGATAAACTTAAGCAAGCCCTGCTTGAGGCCTTTCGTATTAACCCTGGTGCTAAAGGGGCTATCATTTACCTTACCTGCTCTACCGCCCTTATCGGCGATGATATTGATAACGTGGCCAAAGAAGTAATGAAGGAGACAGGCAAACCTGTGTTTGCTTGTTCTTCTCCAGGGTTTTGTGGGGTTTCCCAATCAAAGGGACATCATGAGTTTAACTTCCAGTTTTACAAATGGCTGCTCAAATACCGAGAGGAACACCCTGAAGTGTGCTTAAAAGAGGAAGAAAAGACACTTTATGATATTAACCTCATCGGTGAGTATAACATTGACTGGGATACCATCACCATCGTACCCCTTTTTGAAAAAATGGGCATGCGAGTCCTTTCAATTTTCACAGGCAACGGTCGTTTTGAGGATCTATTTAAGATGCCAGATGCCAAGCTTAGTATTGTGCACTGTCAGCGTTCGGCTACCTACATTGCTGAGCTTATAAAGCAAGGGTTTGAAGTGCCATATATAAGAGCCAGTTTCTTTGGGCTGGAACAAACAGCCAAAGCTTTAAGGGATACAGCGGCCTGGTTTGGGGACGACAAGTTAATGAAGCGGGCTGAAGAAGTCATAGAAGAGGAAAAAGAAGCTATTAAAAAAGCCCTTGAATGGTATCGCAACAAGTTAGCTGGAAAAAGAATAGCCATATATGTAGGGGCACCACGTGTCTGGCACTGGATTAAAGCCATGGAAGAGTTGGGCATGGAAGTTGTAGCCTGTATGACTACCTTTGGCCATAAAGATGACTACGAAAAAATCGTGGCGCGTCTAAAACCAGGAGCTCTGGTTATTGATAATCCCAATGAGTTTGAAGTTGAAGAAATGATAGAGCGCTGTAAGCCAGATCTATTCCTCACTGGACTCAAAGAAAAATATCTGGTGCGTAAGTTTGGAGTGCCTACGCTTAACTCTCACTCTTACGAAAAAGGTCCTTACGCGGGTTTCAGAGGCTTTATCAACTTTGCCAGGGATATATATCAGGCCCTTTATGCTCCAGTCTGGAAAATTGCTCAAGAAGAAATTTAAAAACCAGGAGGAAGCCATGATAAATAACACAAAAGAAATACCCATCGAAGGGATAACATATAAAGAACTTAACATAGAAAAGAAGCCCCTCAGTCCAGAATATGTGCCTCCCCCAGAAGAGTTGGTGCCAGCGGCTAACCGGGCTGTTTGTATTGATCCATCTCGCACCTGTATGCCTTTTGGGGCTATGTGGGCCACTTTAGGTGTTCATCGGGCTATTCCCTTTGTACAGGGAGCTCAAGGTTGCACCACCTATGTGCGCTACACCTTTGCCCGGGTCTTCCGTGAGCCCACTCTCATTGCCAACGCCAGCTTCCACGAAGACGCAGCGGTTTTCGGCGGACGCAAAAACTTGATAAAGGGACTTAGAAACCTGGTTTGCCGTTACCAGCCAGAGTTAATTTCTATCGTTACCACCTGTTCAAGTGAAGTTATTGGTGATGACATCCAGAGTTTTTTAGACGAAGCCCTGGAAGTTATGGAAGAGGAAATGGACCCTGATATTTACGACGCCGTAAAGTTCGTCATTGTAAACACGCCAAGCTTTGCCGGCTCCCATGTTGAAGGTTACAACCGGGCAGCCCGTGAATTTTTAAAGACCCTTGCCAAAAAAACTGGCCAGAGTGAAGAGCTTTACTTTATTCCTGGCATGATGATGCCAGGAGATATCCGGGAACTCAAACACATATTTGAACTTATGGATGTGCCTTACAAGATTCTTTTTGACATAAGTGATACCCTTGATTGTCCGCTTACAGGTATGCCCCAGATGGTGCCTTATTATCCACCAGGAGGCACCAGGGTGGAAGACTTTGTGCGGGCAGGAAACGCCAAAGCCATATTTGCCCTTTCCCCTGACGCTGGTGGAGCCGGGGCTATGTGGATGGAAAAGCGTTTTAAAATGCCGGGCCTGATAATGACTATGCCCATTGGGGTTCGTAATACTGACAAGCTGGTTAAAACCGTTTCTGAAATTTCTGGCCGCGGCATTCCAGACAGCCTACGCTGGGAGAGAGGCATACTCCTTGATGCCATAGCAGATACCATTCACTACACTATGGGTAAAAGGGTAGCTATTTGTGGTGACCCAGACTTCGTGGCTGCGGCTACAGGTTTTGTCTGTGAATTGGGCATGATACCCACTTATATTTTGCCTGGAAGCAAGACCAAGACAGCAGTCCAAACAATTAAAGACGCCTGTGCCGAATACGATATTGAACCCACGGTATTTGTTGATAGCGATCAGTTTGAATGGGAATACGCCCTTAAACAAGATAAACCTGATGTTATTCTCGGGCATTCCCGATGCTTAAATATTTCAAGAGAACTTCAGGTGCCTCTGGTGCGTTTTGGTTTTCCGGTGTATGACCGGGTGGGCTACCAGCGCGAACCCATTGTAGGCTATCGGGGAGGCGAAAGGTTTTTGGCCCGGATTATAAACGCCATATTAGACCAGTACTTCCCGGACGACCGGACACAACAGTAAAAGGGGAGGTTTCCCTCCCCCTTTCATAGGAGGGAGTTATGGAATACAAGTTTTGCCCTATTGTAAGAAAACTTTTGCAGGCTAAGGAAAAAGTGGTCTCAGTTTTGAAGAGATAGGCAGGTCTATTGGACGAGATAAGGTATGGGTAAAGGGTTTAGGGACCAGCTATAAAATCGGTTATTAACGAAATGTTTGGTGATGGGATTATGAGTGCCATTGATTTTAGTATGGATATTCAAAAGCAGGAGGATCCCAAAGGAGATCGGGTGGTGATAACTCTTAACGGTAAATTTTTACCTTTTAAAAAGTGGTAGTCAGGAACTAAAAAGGAGGCCTCTATGCTTTCTATCCTAAAAACTGAAGTCCTCCCGCCAAAGTCTTGTGGACTTGCCACTGAGCCTGGATCTATGAGCCAGCGAAGCTGTGTGTACTTTGGCGCAAGGTATGTACTCGGACCTATTCGCGAAGCTATACATCTGGTTCACGGGGCGGTGGGCTGTAGCTATTACGGGAAGATGGTTCGCGGCACACCAGCCCCTGTCTGGACTACAGATATGGAAGAAGATGATGTTATTTTTGGTGGTCGGGAAAAACTAAAAAAAGCTTTAATTGAGGCCTTTCGCTTAAAACCTGAGGCTAAAGGCGCCTTTGTTTATATCACCTGTGTGTCAGGTCTTATTGGAGAAGATGTTACCACCGTGGCTGAAGAAGTAACTCAAATTACAGGAAAAACTATTAAAGTAGTTTCTTGTCCAGGGTTTTCTGGTTTTTCCCAATCAAAAGGGCATGATCTTTCTTACAACCTCATTTTTGAGCTTATAAAGCCTGTAAAAAAGCCTAAAGAACCTGTGGTTAATCTGGTAGGAGAATACAATGTAGGGGGAGAGACACAGGTTATTAAAGAGCTTCTGGAAAAGCTGGGGATAAAAGTGCATGTTTCTCTTACTGGTGAGGCTACCTGGTCTCAAATAGAAACCATGAGCAGGGCTCATCTTAACCTCATGTTTTGTGGAGCTACGGCTGAAAACTTCTGTCGTAAAATGAAGGAGTCCTTTAGCATTCCCTTCATGAAGGTTTCTTTTTATGGACTTAAATCAACTGCTGCTTCTTTAAGAAAGATAGGAGATTTTTTTGAAATACCGGAGTACAGGGTAGAAAAAGTTATTGAAGAAGGCGAAAAATGGGCTTTATCTAATATTTTCCCTTGGCGTAAGGTTTTTTACGGTAAGAAGGCCCTGATAGTACTTGGCACCTATCGCTTAGGTCCTCAGGGTAAGATGCTTAAAGAGCTTGGTTTGGAAGTTGTAGCAGCGGCTTCTATTTTTGGGCGAATAGATGACCATGTTGAGGCCTATTCTATAACGTCAAGGGTGACTGACAACCCCGGTGATTATGAAGTGGAGAAGGCTTTAACTCTCTTAAAGCCTGATATTGTGCTTACCAACGCTCGGGATCAATGGCGTCCAATTAAATTTGGTATTCCTGTTCTTTCTTTCCCTCAACCAAAGGAACGCGGCCCTTACGCTGGTTATAAAGGTATGGTCAATTTTGCCCGTGATCTTCATCGTTGTTTAAATGCTCCTGTGTGGCGACTTTTGAAATCAGAATTTTAACTTTATTATGAACAAACTTAATTTTCACTTTCGCTTCCATATAATCTTATAGCTCCATGTACAAACGTAAATCAAAGCAGGCCTTTTAAAGTGCCTGGCACAGCCACTCAGCCAGAGGGTTAAGGCTTTACGGGATTAATCACCGTTGCCTGTCCCTAAAACAAGTTATAAGCTTTTTAAATTATGAGAGCCTTACCATGGGGCCTTATAGAGGAAGAAGATTTTATAATACTAAAAGATTTATATGCCAATGCTCCAGATTGTGCCAAATTTTTATCAAGACGACTGAGACTTGACCTTGCCGAAACTATGGAAAGACTACGGAGACTTGAAAACCTTGGTTTTTTAGAAAGAGTAGAAGGGAGATTTTTAAAGAAAAAGGGCCTTAGAAAGCCCAAACACATGAACCATACCTACTATGAGCTTACCAGAACTTGCCGGTTATACCTCAGGAAAGAATTATTCCAGGATAATTAGACCATAATATTAGGTAAATCCATTTCTCCGTGTTCAAATGCCCTTACAAAAGCTTTTACTACTGCTGGGTCAAAATGTTTGCCTGCACCTGCGACGCTTTTTGTATTTTCGTTGTGAGCAATTGCTAATGACATATTGACATATTAGTAAGAACTGGTAATGATGGCCCCTTTTATCATGTGAGGAGCGCCTAAACACGACGAAGTAATCTCAAAAATCCTCGTTTCACCCGGAGCAGGTGAATCAGTTAATTAAAGTGTTTTGCAAAGGTCTCCTACAAAATCAACCAGCGGAAAAAGCGCATCTTTTTCCATCTGAGCGGTTAAGGAGACTCGCAGGCGAGCAGTACCTTGAGGGACAGTAGGGGGCCTTATGGCCGGGACAAAGAAACCTGTTTCAAATAATTTTTCTGAAGCTGCTAAAGCCCTTTCATTTTCACCCAAAATAATAGGCACAATGGGGCTATCTCCTGAAAGCCCCAGGCTCTCACGAAACCAGAAGGCAAGGGCTCTAAGTTTTTGGCGTTCATTTTCAAGCTCTGGTAAAAGTGAAACGGCCTTTAAATTAGCCGCCACAATAACGGGAGGAAGGGCAGTAGTGAAGATAAAAGAACGCGCCTTATTTATCAGCACATCTATTACTTCTTCTTCAGCTACGGCAAAGGCTCCGTAGCTTCCAAGGGCTTTACCAAAGGTACCAATGATTAAGTCAACCTCTTTTAGCAGGCTGTATTCTTCTGCAAGCCCCAGGCCTTTTTGGCCATAAACCCCTATAGCGTGAGCTTCATCAAGTATCAAAAAGGCCTCAAATTTCTTTTTTAGTTCAACAAGCTCTTTGAGAGGACATAAATCACCATCCATGCTAAAAAGGCTTTCCGTGACTATAAAAGCCCGTTTATGGTTAAAGCGATGGTCTTCTAAAAGTTTTGAAAGGGCCTTAAGGTCATTATGGGGGTAACGAAAAAACCTGGATGATGAAAGGCGTATGCCGTCTATAATACTTGCGTGGACGAGTTTGTCCGCAAAGATTATGTCTTTTCGGCCGGCTAAGGCTGAAATTATTCCTATGTTGGCATGATAACCAGAAGAAAAAATAAGGGCCTTTTTTCCGTAAAGATGCCCGAGTTTTTCTTCTAATAGCTGATAAAGCTCGTGGTTGCCAGAAAGGAGCCGCGCCGCTCCGGCTCCTGAAGGTAAATTTTCTAGGCCGTTTAAAATTTCTTTTAAAGAAAGCCTTTCACTCAATCCCATGTAATCATTTGAAGAAAGATTAAGAAGCCATCTTCCTGCTATTTTTATGTAAGGACCCCGGCGGGCTTCAATCAAAGGTAGGCGACGAAAGCGCTTTTCTTTTTTGAGCCTGGCTAGCTCTGAGGCAAAATCTATCATAAGCTGGCCAATACTTCTTCAATGGCTTCCACGCTTAGATTTAATATTTCTTCTACTTCATATTTCGTAACGCATAAGGGCAAAAACCAGTAGATAACATCTCCAAGAGGCCTTAAAACCACACCCTTTTCAAGGGATTTCATGTAAATCTGAAAACTGACTCTTAATTCTTCAGGGAAAGGCTCTTTTGTTTGCTTATCCTTCACCAGTTCAATAGCGCCTACGTAACCAAGATAGCGAATGTCGCCTACGTAGGGCTTGTCCGCAAAAGTTTTAAGCAATAGCTGGTGAAAATATTCCCGGGCTTCTCTGGTTTTGACGAGAGGATTTTCTTCGGCAAAGAGTTTAAGGTTAGCTGCTGCCACCGCACAGCAAATGGGATTAGCCGTATAGGTGTGGCCGTGGTAAAAAGTCTTTCCCTCCAGGTAATCAGCGTAAAAGGCCTGATAAATTTCTTCAGTGGTTATGGTTAAAGCCATAGGTAGGTAGCCGCCAGTTAGGCCTTTGGCCAGGCAAATAATGTCAGGAACCACTTCGGCCTGTTCAAAAGCAAACATGGTACCCGTGCGCCCAAAGCCCGTGGCCACCTCGTCAAATATAAGAAAAACTTTATAGCGCCTGGTAATTTCCCTTAACTTTTTTAAATAAGCTGCTGGATAAATGAGAATCCCCCCAGCTCCCTGCATAAGCGGCTCAACGATAACAGCACAAATTTCTCCATGGTGTTCTTTAAGGATTTCTTCCATTCCTTTTAAACACTTGAGGCTACACTGGTGAGAGGCATCAAGGGTAAAACCCTCTTTTTCCGGGCAACGATAGCAATAAGGGCTTGGGGCCTTAAAGGACTTAAAAAGCAAAGGCTTATAAAGCTCAAAAAAAAGATCAACTCCGCCAACGCTTACCGCCCCCAGGGTATCTCCGTGATAGGCATTTTCAAGACAAACAAAACGGGTTTTTTCTTTTTGCCCTTTATTTTGCCAGAATTGAAAGGCCATCTTAAGGGCCACTTCTACAGCGGTTGAGCCGTTATCTGAAAAGAAAAAGCGTGAAAGTTCAGGTGGCAGAAAGTCTTTAAGGCGCTCTACTACCTCAACGGCGTAAGGGTGGGTGTAGCCTGAGAAATTTATGTGGTCAAGAAGGTTTAACTGCTCAATTATGGCCTGATTAAGAGCCGGGTGCAGGTGACCGTGGACATTGGTCCACCAGGAAGATATGGAATCGTAAATTTCTTGGCCGTCTATGGTTTTTAGTTTTAAGCCTCTGGCAGATACTATAACCATAGGATCACGGTTTTCGTAATCTTTCATCTGGGTGTAGGGATGCCATATATGATTGCGGTCTATCTCAAGAATCTTTTTTTTGTCCCAGGTTTTCATTGGCAATTCTCCACGCAAAATTTTTCAGGGATTATGGTACCACCACAGCTTATGAAGCAATGGTCGTATATTTTCTGACAACCACAGTCTCGGCTACAGGTGGCTGTGAGCTTTTTAATTATATCTTCTAAATCTGGTTCAACTGGCTTAAGGGGATGGCTGGGTTTTTCCTGTTTAAGGCGAGATATCTTCTTTTTTAATTCCTCCTGGCGCGAACAGGCGTATTTATCCTGCTTTTCCTGGCAAATTTTTTCAAAAAAATGGTAATCGTCACTTAATTCTTTTAGTTTTTCTAGGTAAAGGGCCAGTTTTTGCTGAAAAAGATTTGTTTCATCTTGGTATATATTAAGTTCTTCACGATATTTTTTGAGTTCTTTTTCGTAAAGGCTGGTTGCTTTTTGACGGACGTCAGAAAGACAGGCGTGATATTGGGCCTCACACGCCTTTTGGCAATTTTCAAATTTTTCCTGGCAATCCTTAATACAGGGGCTGGAGCTAGTGTCTGCAGGCAGAATATAGTGGTTTTTTATTATATATTCAGGGCCGCCGCAGGCACTAAGCAAAAATAACCCCAATAATCCTAAAAATAAACCTTTACGCAACATGTTAAGAAAATTACACCCTTGTGCCAGGGCTTACAAGTTAGGGCAAGATTTAGAGCGCCGTATCATGAGGGCACATCATACGGGAGCATGCGGGACGGGAGGCTAAAGCCCCCCTATACGCATCTGTAACTCATTCTAGCCCTCCCCTGCGAGAGGAGGGAATTGTTCCCCCATATAGGAAGGTTTTAGAGGGATGTCATAACCATTTTTATGTTTTTGCTTATGCTCTTAGAGAAATAAACCGTTGATTAAAATAAATTTTTTGTTACATTAGCCATGACTTTTAAGAAGGGAGGTCAAATATGTCCGAATTACCTAAATTAGAAAAGAAACTTGAAAAAATGACCGTTAAAGAACTTCGTGAAATTGCCCTTCAGATTCCAGAGATTCAGGGCGTTCACGGCATGAATAAAGAAGAGCTTATTTCGGCGCTCAAAAAGGTTTACGGTATTAAAGAAGAGCCCCGCAAAGTAGGTGGAAGCATGCGGGAACTCAAGGCCAAGGTGGCTAAGTTTAAAGAACTTGCGGCCAAGGCCAAAGAGGCTGGTGATCTGAAAAAGTATGAGCGTTACCGCAAGCTAGCTTCTCGTTTTAAGAAGCGTACCCGTAAACTGGCGAAAAAGGCGGCGGCCTAGTGAAAGTCCTTTACCAAACTAATCTCCCGGGTCTTAACCTGCTGAAGAGAGGGAAAGTGCGCGATATTTATGACCTGGGAGATAAGCTTCTTCTGGTAGCTACTGACCGCATCTCTGCTTTTGACGTAATTATGCCTAATCCGATTCCAGGAAAGGGCATAATTCTTACTCAAATTTCGCTTTTTTGGTTTGATTTTTTAGCAGATCTCCTTCCTAATCATCTTATCACCGCCAAGGTTGAAGAGTTTCCAGAAGAATGCCAGCCTTACGCTGAAGAACTCCGTGGCCGTTCCATGCTGGTCAAAAAGACAAAGCCCCTGCCGGTGGAATGTATCGTTAGAGGGTACTTAACGGGTTCAGGTCTTAAAGAATACTTAAAAACAGGCCAGGTATGCGGGATAAAGCTCCCCCCAGGCCTAAGGGAAGCAGATAAATTGCCTGAACCTATTTTTACTCCTTCCACCAAGGCTGAAGAGGGGCACGATGTAAACATAACTTTTGAGCAATGCGCAGAACTAATAGGCAAGGACCTGGCCGAAAAGGTAAAGGGGCTTTCTCTTGCCATATACCAAAAAGCTGCACCTTATGCCGAGGAAAAAGGAATTATTATTGCTGATACCAAATTTGAATTTGGCCTTTTAAATGGAGAACTTCTTCTTATAGATGAAGTGTTGACCCCTGATTCTTCTCGCTTCTGGCCTAAAGAAGATTATCAGCCTGGTCGGCCCCAGAAAAGTTTTGATAAACAATTTTTACGGGACTGGCTTGAAAAAATTGGCTGGAATAAAGAACCTCCGGCTCCTGAACTTCCTCCTGATATAATCAAAAAAACCCAGGAACGTTATCTTGAAGCCTACCGTAGAATTACTGGAAAGGAACTGGTCTTTGACGCCTGAATGTAAACTGATCTACATAGAAAAGATTAACTTTGAAGATAAAACTTACTTTATTTCATATCCTTCCCGGGCTACCCATCTAAAAGAGTCTGTAAAACGCGTAGGCGTTATTGTTCCTCCCCTTTTAAAATTATGTTCAAAGGGTTTTCAGATTATCTCTGGTTGGGGGCGTCTTGAAGCGGCCAGGGAACTAAATTTTGAAAAAATCATCTGCCATCTTCTTCCGCCAGAGGCCGACGAATTATTTTGTTTGAACTTAGTTGTAGAAGAAAACCTGACCTCCCGCGGCCTTAACCTGGTAGAAAAGGCCCTAGCGGTTGAAAAATATCGGAACTATATAAGCGATGAAGAAATTATAAAAGAAATACTCCCGCGCCTTGGTTTACCTCCCCATTACTACCACTTTGAAACTTTGAGAGCCATAAGTTCTCTGGGAGAAGAAACCTGGGAACTTGTGGTAGCTGAAAAATTAAACCCAAAAGTAGCTACCAGGCTGGCCAAGCTTGATGAAAGAAGCCGAAAGAGATTCCTGCTGCTTTTAAAAGAGCTTAAACTTTCAATTAGCCGCCAGCGCTTGTTGTGGGAAATGCTGGAAGATTTAAGCCGTAAATCAGGGAAAAGCTTTGAACTAATACTTGAAGAAGATTTTATAACTTCTCTTTTAAACGAAAAGAATATTTCATTTCAACAAAAAACCGAAAAATTATTTAAATGGCTAGCCCATAAGCTCAGACCTGTAATTGCTGCCAGGGAAGAAAAGGCAAAAGTTCTTTCCAGGAGTTTGCATAAATTGGGAGCTAAGATAGAAATTGACCCTTCTGGTGAAAAAGATTTAATGCGTCTTGAGATAGCCTTTAAGTCTCTAGAAGAATTAGAAAAAAAATGGTTTCAGATTAAAGAGACCCTTGCGAAACAGCTTTAGCTTTATTTTTAGGTGGTTTAACTTTATGCTGTATTTTCAGAAAAAAAGAATAAAAAATCTCCTCTGGTGGGGAGCCGGTCTTTAGGGCCATATCAATTTTGGCCAGTTCGGCAAAGATGAAAGGAAAGTCTTCCAGAGAAAAGACTTTGGCCTGCTTTAAAGCTACAAAAATACCATAAGGATGGCCTTTAAGTTCTTTGGGCTCTTTATCGGGAAAAAGTTCTTTAAAGATTTTTTTATATCTTTCCTGGAAAAGTTGATATTTTTTTATAGAAGCCAAATCAGGGTAAGTGTTTAAAACTTCTCTCAAAAGGTAAAGTTTTTTAAAAAAATTTACCAAAGTGGCCAGTATTACCAGGGGATGAATCCCTTGAACTATGAGATTTTTTAAAATTTTAAGGGCTGCTTCGGGCCCTGACTGAAATAAGGCCTGGGATAAAAGATAAGAAGCCTGTTCAGGAGGAGGAGAGACTACCTCTTTTACGTCTGCTACGGTAATAATCGGTTTTTCCCCAGTATAAAGAGCCAGCTTTTCAAGTTCCTTGGTAAGGAGATTTAAGTCTTCTCCTACCAGAAGTAAAAGGGCTTCGGCTGCCTGGCGTTCCATTTTTTTGCCAAAAGAGGCCAAAAGTTCGGGAATCTCATAAGAAAGGAGGTCTTTAGCTTTTTTACGGGGAAGAGGAATTATCACCGCCCTTTCTAGGGCATATTTATAAAGAGGGTGTTTTTCTTCAAGAGATTCTAAGAAAAAAATAAGGCTTAACCGGGATTTGTTTTCTTCTATTTTGGAGAGGGTTTCCTGGTCAAAGAGGCTTAAGGCCTTAGCTGCTTCTTCTAGATAAACTACCTTTCGTCCGAAAAGAAAGGGGCTAAAAACTTTTTCTTTGAGCTGGTCTATTTCTGCTATTTTGACTTTTTCCGTATGATGGCCCTGTTTTTTCAAAAAATTGAATAAGCGAAGGGAGAGCTCTTCAGCAATTTTGGGATTGCCCAGGAAAAGATAAATCGGAGCAATACGGCCTTCTTGCGCCAGTTTGAGTAACCTTTCAAAGTGTTGGCGTTTAAATATAGGCATGGTTGCTAAATTAACCCAACTTTTTGTCTATGAAAATCACTGGTATTTTATCAGGCAAATCAAACAGATGTATTGCAGCGAAAAAGCTTGGGGCTAAGTGCTACCGTGTGGTGGCGATCTAAATCTTGCCACTATATCGCTGGCGATAAAACCAAAAGAGGAGGAATATTTATGGCCTTGAAACTGGTAATCCATGTTCCCGATTCGACCCGATACAAAATAGCTTTAAAGATGGGTATAAATTTCTTAAAAACTAAAGCCGAAGGGGAGGAACTTCTCGCCCGCATCCTGGTAAACGCTCAGGGTATCATGGTGCTTCTTGAGCTTGATGAAGAAAGTCAGAAACTTATGGAAGAATTTATCTCTTTCGGAGGAGAGGTTCACTTCTGTCGTAACGCCATGAAGGCCTTTAACGTGCCCGAAGAAAAAGTTCCGCCTAAGTGCCAGGTGGTTCCAGCAGGAATCAGGGCACTGGTGGAATGGCAGGATGAAGGTTTTCGTTACGTAAGGGCTTAATTAAATTTGCTTAAGTAAGCCATTCCTGTTAGTTTTAGCGGAAAGTTTTCAGGAGGAAGCAATATGGAAAATGTAGCCAAAGGTATGCCTGGAATGAATAAAAGTGCCATTATTGAACAGCAAGATCGCCGCGTCAAAGAGCAGCTTACCAAAATTCGCCATAAGATAATGGTCATGTCTGGCAAAGGCGGGGTGGGGAAAAGCTCTGTGGCTGTTAACCTAGCTGTAGGGCTTTCTTTACAGGACTTTATGGTGGGGCTCTTAGATGTTGATCTTCACGGTCCAAACGTCCCTAAAATGCTTGGATTAAGACGGGCCCATCTCCCTCGCCGTCCTGACGGCCGTATCGGCCCGGTGGTTTATTCACCAAATCTCAAGTTTCTATCTATTGAACCCTTGCTTCCAGAAGAAGATTCCGCCATCATCTGGCGCGGGCCTCTTAAGATTTCAGCCATCAAACAATTCATCGGCGATATTGACTGGGGAAAGCTTGATTACCTGGTGATAGACGCCCCTCCTGGCACAGGTGATGAACCCATGACCATTGCCCAGACCATCCCTGACGCCTACGCCCTTTTAGTAACTACACCCCAGGAAGTTTCTCTCATTGACGTGAAAAAGTCTTATAACTTCTGCAAAAAGGTGAAGATGCGTATCCTCGGGCTGGTGGAAAACATGAGTGGTTTTATTTGCCCTCACTGTGGCAAAGAGGTAGATCTTTTTAAACGCGGTGGTGGTGAACGTTTGGCTGAAGAGCTTGGTATCAAATTTTTAGGGCGCATTCCTGTGGACCCCAGGGTGGTGGCTGCTGGTGACTCGGGCAAACCCTTGATTGCCGCCTTTCCAGAGTCAAAAACAGCGGAAGCCTTTGAAGAGCTCGTGAGAAACGTGGTAGCAGCCACCGAAGAGCTCTTGAAAGATATTGAAGAAGGCCGCTTTATGCGGGTGGCTATTCCAGTTGAAGGTCCCCTGGTTATGGAAAAAGCCGATGAGGCCTCCATGTTTGCCATCTACGACGTGGAAAAGGGCGCTGTTAAGGTGAAAGACGTAGTCCCCAAACCTGGTGATGCCCCCATGGACCTCTGGCTTAAAGAACAGGTTATTACCCACCTTTTAACCCCTCAGATTTCTAAAAAATTAAAAGAAAGTCTTACCAGTATGGGTGTCCATGTAATTGAAAATATTCCGCCCAAGATGAAGTCTGACATGGCCGTGCAGGACTTGATAGCCGGCGTGATTAAGAAATAACAAGTAAGGCCCCCAAATCTCTGGGGGCTTACTTTTCCTCAAAAAGTTCCTGGTAAAGAGAAAGGCCTTCTTCTTCACTTATTGGCCCTAAAAGGGCAAGGGTTGGTTTTACCGCAAAAACTTCTCGGGCAAGGGTGGTAATATCTTGAGGGGTAAGGGTCTTTATTTTTTGGACGGTTTCTTCGTAGGGAATGTAACGGCCAAAGATAAATTCATTCCTGGCCAGGCGGGTCATTCGACTGTCAGGACTATCGGCTGAAAGAAGAAGGGCGCTTTTCAGGTTGTCAAAGGCGGCTTCAAACTCTTCGGTACTAATTTTATCTTCCATGAGAGAATTAAGTTCGTCTTTGATGACCAATAAAGTCTCTTTTAGCTTTTCTTTTTCCACAGCAACATAAATGCCAAGCTGGCCTACGTCTTCATAAAGAGAGAGATACGAATAGATGGCATAAGCCAGGCCACGTTTTTCACGCACTTCCTGAAAAAGACGCGAACTCATGTTGCCACCTAAAAGGGTATTCAAAAAAAGAAGACCGTAGCGCCTTTCGTCTTTTGTCCCAGGAGTGGCCATTCCCAGAGCCAGATGCACCTGCTCAAGGTTTCGGTGCTGAACTCCACAGGTGGAAAAGGGTTTAGGTGAGGTGCGTTTTTGGGGTTCCCCGGCTATAAGTTTGTCAAAGTAATTTTGGACAAGGGTTAGCAGTTCTTCGTGTTCTACCTTTCCCGCGGCGGCTATTACGAGATTAGAAGCCTTATAGTGTTTTTTATAAAATGAAATAACGTCTTCACTTGAGACACGAGAAATAACTTCCCATTCGCCAAGAATAGGTCGGGCCAGAGGGTGCTCTCCCCAGAGAAGGGAGCTGAACAGTTCATGTACCAGTTCCTCTGGAGAATCTTCAAGCATTTTTATTTCCTGAAGAATAATTTGTTTTTCGCGCTCAATGTCTTCAGGGGAGAAAAGAGGGTTTAAAAAGATGTCTGCCAAAATATCTAAAAAGCGTGGTAAATCTTCAGGCAATACTTTTCCGTGAAGGCAGGTATATTCCTTAGAAGTGAAAGCGTTGGAATAACCTCCCAGGCGGTCTAGCTCTTTGGCAATTTCTATAGCCGTGCGCCTATGAGTTCCCTTAAAAAACAGGTGTTCTATAAAGTGAGCCAGGCCATTTTGAGAATGGGTTTCGTCCCGGCTACCAACATTTAACCACAGGCCTAAAGAAACAGTGGGAAAGTCCGTTATATTTTCAGTTACCAGCCTCAAACCAGAGGGAAAGACCTCTTTTTTGATTTCTATACCCATGGCGCTAAAGCATAAACTAATGATGTGGAATTACAACAGGCCTAAGGCCCTTGAAATAAGTTTTAAAGCTACAGCAATAAGAAGCACTCCAAAAAGACGCTTTATCCATCTAGGTTTCATTTTGTGGCGCATAAAGCGAGCTCCTAGTTGAGCCCCTAGAATTACAGCCACCGTGCTAGTTAAAAGGAGCTTGGGATCAAACCTCCCCTCGGCCACATGCCCTAAAAACCCGGCAAATGACGAGAAAACCACAATAAAAGAACAGGTAGCAGCGGCCTTTTTAGTAGGGAAACCCACGGCTATTAATAGGGGTACAAAGAGAAACCCTCCCCCAATGCCTAAAAGACCAGCAATTAAACCAATAAAAAAACTGGCTATAGCGGTGATAAAGGCCCTTTGAGGAAAGGGCATAAGGTAAGTAGATTCAACCTGGTTGCTAGTAGAGAGCATACGCAAACCAGCCATTATCATAGCTATGGAAAAAAGGATTATTAATACCTGGGTGTCAATAAAACCAGTAAAATAAGCCCCTATAGGTGCTCCTATAAGAGAAGCTACCACCATGGGAAGGCTCCCTCGTATATCAACAAGTCCTGCCCTGAGGTAATATATGGAGGCCGAAAGGGCGGTTATCCCGTTTAAAAAAAGTCCAGTAGGAATAGCTACACTTTTAAAGTCAAAACCGAACCATTTAAATATTGGTATATAGAGTAGGGCCCCTCCTAAACCCAACATAGAGAAAATAAAAGCGATAAAAAATACTGCCATAGATACTAAAAGATAAAGGGACATATTTCTTTTCCCCTATTTTTGAAATTTCTAGATGATAATACTCCTTTATCGATGTGATCCAACCTCCACACCTCTGCGAGGCAACACAGGCATCTTGGCGATCTCAATCTATATCTGGACTTTGGAGGCCTTTATTTTATTGTCAGCGATTTTTTATATTAGCTTTTGTTAGTGGAACAGGGTATAAAATAAGTTCAAAATCCAGACAACTTGGAGGGTAGCATGAATATCCCGATTTCATTTGTAGTAATTTTTGCCATTTTATTTTTGGCCTCAGCGGTAAAAGTTTTAAAGGAATATGAAAGGGCTGTTGTCTTTCGTCTGGGTCGTTTAATTGGTGTTAAAGGGCCGGGTATCATTATCCTGATTCCCTTCATTGATAAGATGGTAAAGGTTGATTTGCGGACTGTAACCCTTGATGTGCCTCCACAGGAAGTAATTACCAGAGATAACGTCTCAGTTTCGGTAAGTGCAGTGGTGTATTTTCGGGTGGTTGATGCCGCCAAGGCTGTAGTTCAGGTTGAAAACTATTATTTTGCCACCAGCCAGCTTGCCCAGACTACCCTTCGTAGCATTTGTGGCCAGGCTGAACTAGATGAACTTCTGGCAGAGCGTGAAAAGCTTAACCTGAAGATACAGGAAATTCTTGATGCTGATACCGAACCCTGGGGAGTCAAAGTTTCTAAAGTGGAGATAAAAGAAATAGACCTTCCTGATGAGATGAAGCGGGCTATGGCAAAACAGGCCGAGGCTGAACGAGAAAGGCGCTCCAAGATTATTAACGCTGAAGGTGAACTTCAGGCTGCGGAAAAGCTGCTTCAGGCCGCTAAGATGATGGAAGAATCTCCCATTACTATTCAGCTACGCTACCTGCAGACATTAAGAGAAGTAGCAGCGGAAAATAATTCGGTAACCCTTTTTCCTATTCCCATAGATTTTTTTAAGGCCTTTTTGAAGAAACATAGCGATTAATTTGATATGAAAGATTGCTTCGCCTGAGATTACTTCGGGGTTTGCCCCTCACAATAATTAGGAAAAAAAACGAGTGCCTGACAATGACAGAAAAGAAAGTCAGGCCCTCGCATTTATAGTAATTAAAAATGTAAGGGGACTTTTGTGTGTCCCCTTTTTTTATTTTAGTTCTTACTAAGCACTACTTTTACTCTACTTTTGAGCTGCTTGAATCAGTATTTGATATACTTCCGAAGGTCTTTTGCCGTTAAGTTTGGCCACTTCTTTTAATGTTATTTGGCCAGAAGGTACTTCTAATCCCTGTTTTCTAAGAAGCTCTACGGCGTCGCGAGGGCGCATCCCCAGACGCATAGCAATGTCTCTTAGGGGCATGAGCTCAGCGTGTGGTACAGGCGGTGGAGTGGAAGATTTAACCCAGGAGTTTTTAATTTTTTCCTGAAATTCTAGGAGATAGTTTATAGGTGGTATATACTTTACAGCCATTACCAATAATATCAAAGAAATAAGGGTAGTAATTGCCGCTGGGCTTGTGATAGAAAGCTTTTCTTGCAGATATCTAACAAAAGGACGCCAGTTTAAATAGAGATGCCAGAAGCCAAAGATTAACATCAATATGCCAAAAACAAGGTGTAAAGATTGCCATTGGTCTTTGTCAAAGCCAAGCAAAGTCCAGCCTGTCCAGTAGGCTACCCGACCATGAGGCATGATAAAAAGCACCACCCCAGTTACCAACATTGCTATCAGTGACCAGAACAAAAATAAGCTTACGTATTTACGCATTACTTTTCTCCTCCTTTAGAAGGTTTCTTAAGGCCATGTTTGGCCATTTTATAACGCAGGACCCGTTCACTTATTCCCAGAAACTCCGCTGCTTTGGTTTGAACCCAGTTGGCTTTTTTTAAGGCTTCAAGGATCATTTCCTTTTCTATCTGGGCCAGACGCTCTTCAAGGGGGCCCAGCTTGGTAGTTTTAAAGCGCTTAACTTCTTCAGGAAGGTCTTCAGGAGTCACCAGAGAACCGCGCGCCAAGGTAACCGTGCGCTGGATAATGTGTTCAAGTTCTCTAACGTTTCCGGGGTAGGGATACTTTATCAATATGTCTAAGGCTTCAGCTGAAAACTTAACCGGTCTAAAAGCGTATTTTTTCACAAAGAAATCAATCAAGGCCGGTATGTCTTCTTTTCTGTGACGAAGGGGTGGGATCTTTATTTCAAAGACATTGAGGCGATAATATAGATCTTCTCTGAAACGACCTTCTTCACACATGGCTTTTAAATCCCGGTTGGTGGCAGCAATGACCCTCACATCCACTTCTTTTTCTCGTTCACTTCCTAAGCGCATTATTTTTGATTCTTGGAGCACCCTTAAGAGCTTAGGTTGAATGGAAAGGGGCATTTCGCCTATTTCGTCAAGGAATATGCTTCCCTTGTGAGCCAGTTCAAAGCGCCCTCGTTTTGATTGTATAGCTCCGGTAAAGGCCCCTTTTTCATGTCCAAAAAGTTCGGATTCAAATAAAGTTTCGGGAATAGCTGCACAGTTTACTTCTATGAAAGGCCCTTGAGCCCTGTCACTTAGCAGGTGTATCAAACGAGCAATGAGTTCTTTGCCTGTCCCTGTTTCTCCAGAAATGAGAACAGGCCACGGAGTTCTCGCCACCCTGGCTACCATGGAAAGGACTTCCTTCATCTGTTTGCTTTCAGCAATAATCTTGAGGGGAAGTTCTTTTTTTTCTTCTAATTTTTGGATAACTTCTTCAGCTTCCTGTTGGGTAAAAGTCTCCTGTTCCAGGCGCTTTATACGAGATAGCAGGTCATCTAAATTGATAGGTTTTTCAAGGAAATCGTCAGCTCCAAGCTTCATTACCTTGACAGCCGTATCTACTGCTCCGTAGGCGGTTATCATTATAGCCCTTACTTTAGGATTAATGCCTTTAAGCCTGGCCAGGAGTTCATCTCCGGACATTTCAGGCATTTTTTGGTCAACTAAAACCAGCCAGATGAGTTCTTTTTCAAATATTTCAATAGCTTCTTTGGGCCTGGTGGTATAACTGACTTCGTAACCCTCTTTTTCCAGAAAGCCTTTTAAAAGCTCACATTGAATTTCTTCGTCATCAACTATGAGTATTTTCATTTTTAAGCCTCGGTAAACGAATTTCTATTTTAAAAAGATTGTCATTGGTGATTTCAGCGTAAACTTCTCCATTATGAGCTTCTATAATTTTTTTCACCAGGGCAAGCCCCAGCCCGGTTCCTTTTGTTTTAAAGGTGACGTAAGGATTAAATATTTCCTCAAGTTTATCCTTAGGTGGCAGTTCTCCTGAGTTCTTAATAGTCAGAACTGCATATTTACCTTGTTTTTTAAGAGAAATTGCCAGAGTGCCATTTTCTTTTGAGGCTTCCAGGGCGTTTAAAATCAGATTTTCCAGAGCCTGTAATAAAAGTTCTCTATTTCCAATGATAAACAATTTTTCTAATTCTGTAGAAACATTTATTTTTTTGTCTTTCAATAAGAGTTGATAGCGTTCAAGCATTTCTAAAACAATGGATGATAGTTCTACTTTTTCTTTATTAAAATTTTTTCCGATTCGTACGTAGTTTAACAAAGAATCTATAGTTTTAGTTGATTGTAATAGTGATTTATTTAATAATTCCAGCAATTTAAGCTCCTCTTGAGACAAACTTTTAGCCTCTTTGATTAATCTTTGTAAGGCTAAAGATATATTGTTAATTGGATTTTTAATTTCATGAGCGATAGTTGCTGCTGCCCTTCCAAGAGCTACTTCTTCTTTTTGTTGAGCGAGACTTCTTTCATAATTTCTAATATTTTCCAAGTATTTTTTTTGGAAAAAATAGAAAATAACAGTCAATATCAAACCAATCAAGGAAAGACTAGAAGATAAGATTAAGTAGCGCTCTTTGAGTTTTTTTTCTAAAAGTTCTAAATTTTTAGCCTTTAAGTAAACAATTAGAGTCTTGTTTTGAAAAGGCATTTCTATCTTAAAGTTTTTATTGAAAAGAGAAACTTTTGGTTGTTTTATTTTTTGTGGAACTATTTCCACTGAACGTACATTAGGAAGTTTAGAAATACGGTTGATAATGCTTTCAATTGATATTTTTTCATAAAATGGTTTAATATTTTCAACTCTTGAGCCTATTATAACTTTCTTTAGAAAGGTTAAGTTTTCCCTGCAAAATACAAATAGGTTGTATTCTTTGATATAAGTTAAACTATTCTGGCAAATATCAATTTCTGGCAACCATCCTTCAGGTACAGAAATAATTTCTCCGTTTGACCTTTCAATAAAAATTCCAGCAAGACCATTTTCCTGGATAAAACCTAACAACTCATCTGGAGAAAAAGGCTCTATAGAGTCTAAATAATCAATAAAAGATGATGTATTAGAAAGAAAATGATAAAGAATATTTTTTATTATTTTTTCTGCTAATGAACCTGTTTCCATATTTAGACGGATTACTTCTGTAAGTGTGTAAGAATCCTGCTGTACATGTTCAACAAAAAATTTTTCTATTTCCTTATGATGAAAATAAAAAGATAGATTTAAAAGACCAAATAAAACAAGAAAAAAAACCAGATTTATTTTCCATAAAGAGAGCCTATCTACCATATCCACCGCCGTGTCCACCGCCTCTTTCCTTTTGTTGCCGTTGTTCCCGTTTGTAAAATTCTTTTCGGTAACATCTTGGCCATTTTTGGCGAATGCTTTTTTGTAATCTCTTCCTGATACCGGTAAAATCTTTGCGCTCTTTAATGATTAAGTCTCTAGCTAAAAATTGGCCGTCAAATGTTTTAAAAAGGCGAAACTTTATTACATCTCCTGGATAAAGCCTAAGGTGATTCTCATTAAAAAAAATTTTGATTCTTTTAGACCTGTTATTTTCGTCAAAAAAAAGGACAATAGCACTTTTAGGGCAGGGAAAAGTCATCAATACTTTTCCTTCAATTTTAACTCCCTCTTCAAGGCCTTGAGCTTTGAGAGGACTAATAATGGTTAGAAAAATTAATAATGAGAGCACAAAACAGGTAACAATTTTAGGGCTGTCATTGCGAGTTTTCCCTTTGTCATTGCGAGCCACATTTCCCACCTCGTCATTGCGAGCCACGAAGTGGCGAAGCAATCTCTTCCCCGAGTTATACCGAAAAGGTTTAAGATTGCCACGGCAACTAGGTCGCCTCGTGATGACGCCCTGTAATATAAAAAAGGCTCTCATTAATAACAAACTAAAAATTAGGATTCTCATAATCTCTTCTAAAAAACCCCGCCTTTTTAGGCGGGGTTTTTTAATTACTCATTAATTTGAATACCGCCAGCATTGACCTCTACCATAACCCTGGCCAGGGGCAAAATATTGGTTACCACTTCCCTGATTCATTTGCATCTGTTGACGACCTCTATTTTTCCAGGGCCCTCCGCGCCAGAGAGGCCTTCCATCTTCCCCTCTTAGTACGATGGTCTGTCCGGAAACAGTCATTTTAGTAGCTACGATTCTAGTAGTGCCATTGGGAAAAGTAACTTCATAGCCTTCTACAGTGATGTCCTCTCCAACCGTAGGGTAGGGGACTCCCATTTGTTGCCAGTACCACCTAGGGCCAATGCCATACACGGTGACTACCCCCTGATCTGTTTCAACCTGCAAACCCTGGCTGGCAGGCCAGGGGACAGCCTTAACCACTCCCGTAATTGTTACCGGAGTTCCTGAAAGGATGTAAGGTACCGCTGGGGGATTAGGATTTTGGGCCCATACTCCCCCTGCCACAAACAGACTGAATACCATAGCCAAAATTAAATTCCTCATCTTTTGTACCTCCTTCTTTGTTTTTATCAGTTTTTAAGTGCAATGCGTGTGCCAGTTTGTATGGCCGGGGAAATCAGTATTTTCAAGAAATTAGCTTGCTTTAATTCGACAAAAAGAAGAATTCGACAATAGTGTCGATGGAATTAAGCCAGAATTACAGCTATAATTCCTGTAAGAAATATGCCGTCAAAAGTACCTGCACCACCAATTGAAGCTACGGGGGCTTTAAGCCGGTTTATGTCTCTCAGGTGCAAAATGTCTGCGCCGATAAGGGTACCGAGTGTTCCTGAAATGTAGGCCACTACCGGGGCCTTTTCTGGAGAGATGAGAAGGGCTATAAGAGCTGCGGCCAGAGGGGGAATAAACATGGGAATGGCAATCCCTATACCTGGTACAGGCCGGGCCAGTTTATAACAGATGAAAGCCACTATGGTGGTGGCTATAAGAGGGCTTATAAAAAGGCCGTTAGTTAACATTAGATATAAAGAGACAAAAACAGGAATTATACAGCCACCAACGTTTACGGCTATTACGGTATAACTTGGTTCTCTGACTTGGGGGATTACGTAACGTATGCCAAAAAAAGTAACCGTTACTTCTTCAGGGTAAAGCTCACGGTCTCTCCTGATTTTTTTTACGGGAATATTGATACTGCTCCCTATCAAGGAGCCGAAAAGAAAGACAAAAATCTGGCCTGCGGACAGTCCAAGTTTGCTGGCGGCAATAGTTATTAATCCAATGTGGACGAAAATAAATAAAAAAAGCAACAAAAAGAGAAAAAGAAAGAAAAATAAGATAGCAAAAGGGCTAAATATCATTTTTTGTCCTCTATAAAGATTTTTGAATTTAATTGGTTATTTTATCTCTCCCTGAGCCTGCTTCGCTTGTCCCGAGCGAAGCGAGGAATCTCCGGGACTGCTTTGTCGGCCTTTGGCCTCCTCGCAGTGACAAGTTGGGAGCCCCCCCGCAGTGAGCAAATAGGTTGTTATGGCGAGGTCTCTTCCCGTCATGGCGAGCCACATTGACATCGTGAGTTTCCCGGATATAGGTATGAACGAGATCGGTCATGCTTTTCACGAACCCGGCCCGGGGGTCTCGTCGTTTTCAAGGAGATGCAGGTAGAATTCTCCCCTTGTCATAGCCGCTTTTCTGGTTTCAGGATCAAGGGATTCATCGGTTAAGTATTTCACGTACCCCTTCTATGGGCATTCTGCCTTCTGCACCCACCAATAACATAGAAAGTTTTACGGTAGGCACATTAAAAACATCCTCAGCCTCCCTCTTACCGCGGGTTATTTCTCCCATCTTAAGTCCTCTAATTTCGGTTATTCCCCCACGGGGATTAATCTTAACCTCGGAGCCGTCTGGAACCACCTGATACACATCTCCCTGGAAGTGCATAATTCCCCGCTCAAGGGTATATCTACCATCGAGGCGATAAACTTCTCTTCTTCCGTTTCGATCTAAGTCCATACGAATATAAAATCGTCAACTCTCCCCTGATCCAGTTCTTTGTAGATATTTTTCTTCCTGCGTAATTATAATACAGGACGTACTGATTTCCTACTCTTAGGTGAGTTCCCTCTTTGATCTGGAGATGCCCGTCGTCATAGTCAACAGAAACCATCCTGCCAGCGGCCAGAGATGTTACTGCTCCTTTTTCATCTTTTGATACAGAGTGATCATCTTCAGGAATTTAATCATCTTCTGGAATTCCAAGCTCAGAGAGAAAACTGTAGTTGGTAGATCCTTATGTTTTTATATCCTCCAGGGGCTAACTTTTCTGCCGCGTTGCGTAAAATATCTTTACTATTTTGAAATCCCGGCCCTCCCGTATCGTGTCCACTTTGGAGCAATCTTGACTAGAAGAAAATTACTCTTATCCTAAAAGAGGAAAATCCGACAAAGGTGTAAGGGATATGCCACGAGCCAGAGTGGAGAAGCGTCATAAGGTTTCAGTCCTTTTCCCGGTGGATCTTTTGAAAAAGGTCAGGATGGTAGCTTCCGTCAAGGGGGAGCCTCTGAGCCAGACCATCGTGAGACTTACGGAAATAGGATTGAAGGAAGAGTTCGGGGACGGTTCCGTAGATCTGGAAGCGCTGGAAAAAGCCATAGGAAGCATACCGGCAGGGGGAGACGCCTTGAAAGACTCAGAGGATCTTTATTTATGAAGGAGAGAGCGGTTCTCGATACCAGCTTTCTGGTGGCCTGTCTTTGCGAGAGGGATGTGCATCATCGGAGGGCCAGAGAAATTTTCAGGGAAACCTTGAGAGATTTACATCCGATAGTGCCGGATGTGATCTATGGGGAAGCAGTTTCAGTTCTGGCCCGGCGGTCGAGGGAATGGGGATTCGAGTTCGGACAGGCGTTAAGGGAATTGAGGGCCATCTGTCCTCGTCCGGCCAGATTTGCGGTGTATCTTCTGGAAGAATTTGACGATATAATAAGGCTGGTGGAGGATACGGAGGGGAGATTGAACTTCAACGATGCCCTCATCGTGGTAGGGGCGAGAGAGGAAAGGATAAAGAAGATAGTGAGTTTCGATTCGGATTTTGACGGATACATGGAAAGAATCGGGTAATCAATAAACTGTAGTTGGACCATTTGTAATGAAGATTCATTGAGTGGTGCTAAAAAACTCTGCAAAAGGAGTTAAAACTATGATGGAAGTTTTCTCTGAAATAATGCTCCTTGAGGAGACCGCAAAATATTTAAAAATAGAAAAACCTCAAAAATCTACTATTTAAAATGGCAAAGTTTGACAGTTTCTAGGCAAAATTAAGGAGTCCCAAAAATTAAAAATATAAAACACAAAGCCATTTTAATGCTTATTTATTCTGGTGGTTTGCGTGTCGGAGAGGTTGTGAGGCTCCTTTTAAGACATTCCTTTGCCACGCACTTGCTGGAAAGTGGAATTGACCTGAGGTATATTCAGGAGCTTTTAGGTCATAAAAGTACAAAAACAACAGAAATTTACACCCATGTAAGTAAGAAGAATCTTTCAGCAATAAAAAACCCACTTGATGATCTTTTAGCAGGAAGAGGGATATGACCAAGGTAATAAAAAGTAATGGCCATTCAGAGAGAAATATATGCGAACAGTTCGCATATACCACAAAATTAGTAGTATATCCGAACAGTTCGGATATGAACGAGTTAGGCGTAATGCCCTCAATAATAGGAGGGAAAAAATCATGAATATGGATAATAGAATTCCGAGTGTCATCCGCGAGTTTACCGGTCAGCCAGCAATGCGGAACGTCTTATCCTTTTTGGCTTTTGAAGACTGGTTAGCAAAGAAAGAAAACGAATCTAAAGATTGGATTGTTGTTGCTCGTTCATGGCGAGAAAGAACTACGGACTTATTTACCTTCAGTGCACTTGCCTCTGCGGCTAAAGGTAACCTTGAGAGACTATTGTCAAAGTCCGATTGGGATATCGACCTAGAATTCGGAAAACCTTACTTTTATAGTCGTGGGGGTGAAAAGGTAGCCCATTATGATCCAGGAATGAGTACCGAAATTGACGGCATCGAATTTAGGCCCTTCATAATTTATCGTTATTTTCACGGCTTTGTTCCGAGTACTTTTGAATTGGTGCAGAATTTTATTCTATACCATGAAGCGTTCTTTGTACCTGAAAAAGGTGAATATCATCGTATTGACGATGATGGAGACATACAACCAATAGTCCGGATTAGGCAAGAGAATGATAACCGTTTAATTTTAGTCGACGTTCATCATCTGAAAGATTACTTAGCGGCAAATCAATGCTATCTAGTCCGCTATCATGATCATCGTAGACGAGCTTTGGAAGACATCAGTGAACATATCGGGGGACAATTTGCAAGCTACCCCTTAGGTGATAAATCATCGAGCTTTGAACTTTGGCTTCGTACTGACATTCCTTGGAATAATTATAAGAGTGTATCACGTCTTCTTGGCAAAGATGTGGTGTTTCCCTATTCTGAACCAGACAAGCGCCATACATGGTTTGCTACGGGAGAGAGAGAAAAGAAGTTCGCTACTTTTATCATAGGTCGTAATGAACAGGGTAAAGATATTGAGTCAACTTGTAATGAGGAGGTACTTAGCAACTATTTTACTGATCGTGGAACCCCTCATTTTCTTACACCGGTATTCTTTAAGCGAAAAGTCCTAGTTAAATACTACCAAGAACCAAGTCGCTATAGGGTCAGTGATTCAGGCGTAGGTTGTCTTGACCTTTGGCATCTTCCTATAGATATTACGGAGGAGGAACTTGTCCAAGTTTGGCTTGGAGATTTAGGTCGCATTCCATATAAAGAGCAATTACATTGGCGTCAATTCAATGTCCCTCCAAGGGGGACGATCACTAGACACCGTTGGCTTCGTGATTTTATGGCCGAATTTGCTGACCCAACAGATGACCCTATTTACTATTTCCGTGTGGCCTTTGAGGAAGTTCAAAGAGAAGCAAGAGCAAGATACTGTGAGGATTTATTCCAGGGGCTTGATGAAAAGGACAGACATGCTTATGAAACACTACATTTACCCTTAACCGAGGAATGGAAAGAGTTCGATGAACAAATGCAAGCACTAGCAAAAGTTATAGTAGATTCACTAAACGTTAATCTTCTCTCCCGTGAGAGTAGTCAAAAGATTGATGGAAGTTCGATTAGGGGATCTATTGATCTACTCGAAATCTATCTGAAAGAGATAGGAGTTACGGAAGACATTAGGAAACAAATTATGTATGCTATGCATGCTATACAGACAATCCGATCAACTGGTGCCGCTCACCGTAAAGGCTCAAACTTCAACAAGGCATTGCAACGTTTTCAACTAGATAACTTATCAAATCGTGAAAAGGTAAAGAAGTTGGTAACAGACCTTACACGTGCACTATCTTTAATTGCAGAAGCGATTCGCCAAACAGGGACATCTTGTTGAGGGGGTTTGACGGGGCACTACGCATAACAGAGCGTATCTGGCTTCGGTGCTTCGCACCTTTGCCAAAATCCAGCCTTACGGCTGGACTTCAGATACACTCAAAACGTTAAGTGAAATGCCCGCCGTCGCTTTGGAAAATTTTAAAATAAGAAGAGAATAAATATTAGGTGGAGAAAATGAAAAAATCGCTTGATGAGATAAAAGAAATCCTCAAAAAAATAACTCAAAGAAAAGTATGGAGTAAAAGAAATAGGTATATTTGGCTCTTATTTAAGAGGAGAAGCTAAAGAAGAAAGCGATGCTGATATTTTAGTGGAATTTAATCCAGATACAAAAATTAGCCTTATAGGCTTTGTTGAAATGGAGAATTATCTCAGCGATTTGCCTGGAGTTAAGGTTGATCTGGTTGAAAAATCTGCATTGAAACCGAGAATCGGCAAACAGATTCTAAGTGAGGTTATATATCTATATCTATAATTATTTTTCTTTCCTGCGCATCCAGTATTTCAAAATAAACTTTGATGGCTTTATCAAAGGAAAAAGGGAGCCTTTCACTCCATTCTATAACCAGAACGCCCTGTTCAGCCAGCTCTTCCAGGCCCAAATCGTAAACATCTTCCGGCTCAAGGCGATAAAGGTCCACATGATAAAGAGGGATTCGCCCCGGGTATTCGTTTATAATAGCAAAGGTAGGGCTTTGGACATAGTAGTCTTCAGGGACACCGAGGCCGCGAGCCAGGCCTTTAACGAAGGTGGTTTTTCCTGCCCCGAGATCTCCGAAAAGGAGAATAATATCTCCACAGGCCAATCTTTTCCCCAGTTTTTCGGCTAACTGTTCTGTTTCTTCTGGGCTTTTGGTTTTAAAGACTTCCAAGTTTTTTCCTCATTATTGTTTCTTTTATAGCGTTTGGTAAGGCCTCGGCCACTTCTTCGGCCACAAAACCAAAAGGCCCTTTACGTTTTGCCAGTATATCACCTGAAAGACCATGTAAATAGACTCCCAGGCAGGCGGCAATAAAAGGCTCATAGCCCTGAGCTAATAAAGCCGTTATCAGGCCGGTTAAAACGTCACCTGTGCCTCCAGTGGCAAGGCCGGGGTTCCCAGAATAGTTAACAGCTTCCCGGCCATCCGGACTTACAACTACTGTGGCTGCCCCTTTGAGTACAATGATACTTTCGGTTTCTTTAGCAGCCAGGCGGGCTATTTCAAGTCGGTTTTTCTTTATTTCTTCTATGGAAATGTCAAGGAGGCGGGCGAGTTCGCCAGGATGAGGGGTTAGAATGCGAGGAGCCTGGGCTCGCCGTAAATGAAATAGCTCGCCAGCCAGGGCAGAAATAGCATCAGCATCTATTACCATAGGGATATCAAGACGAGCTACCAGCCGATGAACCAGCTCAAAAGTTTCCTGGTGAAGGCCAAGGCCTGGCCCTATACTTGCGGCCTTTTTACCCTGACAAAAGCTAATAATTTCATCAAAGGCCCGGTAAGAGAGGCTATTTATCTCTGTTTCGTGTTCAAGGGGATAGGTCATGGCTTCGGTGAGGGCTATTTCGTAAATGTGGTTAAGGCTTTTGGGACATACCAGAGTTACCAGCCCGGCTCCCCCCCTTAAAGCTCCCCGGCAGGTAAGGATAGCTGCTCCGGTTTTGCCTCTGGAACCGGCAAGTACGGCTACGTGGCCGTAAGTTCCTTTATGGCTTTCAGGTTCCCTTGGCTTTATGTTCTTGCTTGCCCAGCTTTCGTCCAGTAAAAAACGCTTGGGAGCAAGCTCTTCAATCACGGTTTTGGGCATGGAAATATCAACTACTTTCAATTCTCCCACGTAATAACGGCCGGGATAAATTACCTGGCCTATTTTGGGAAGGGCCATGGTAGCGGTAAGGGTAGCTTTTACCGCTATACCTAACGGTTTTCCAGAGTCAGCCGAAAGCCCTGAGGGAATATCTACAGCTATCACAGGCTTTTCACTTTGGTTTATAGCTTCAATAGCGGCCGCAAAATGCCCGCCTACTTCCCTTGTCAGGCCGGTGCCAAAAATGGCATCAACTATCAGACCACAGGCCTTTATTTCCTGTCTCAGAGTAGAAATATCGCTATCTACGAAAAATAAAGGGAGTTTCATCTTTTTTACGATCTGGAGATTGATCAGGGCGTCTCCTTTAAACTTTTCCGTAGGGGCAAGGCAAAATATCTTTACCGGAAAGCCTTTTTGAAAAAGATGTCTGGCAATAACGAACCCGTCTCCACCGTTATTGCCAGGCCCACAAATAATTAGAGCACCTTGAGGAAGAACATGACTAAAGCGTTCAACTATTAATTCGGCCGTCCCTCGGCCGGCGTTTTCCATAAGGATTAAGCCCGGAATACCGAACTCTTCAATGGTAAAACGATCCAAGGTCTGCATCTCGCGCGCGTAAACTAATCTCATGTGTCACTCCTCAAGGTTTTGTTTGGTTTCAATTTAAAAAAACGCTAAACTTTAGCTTTCTCATTGTACTCATTATCTCCTCGCAGTGACAATATGGATGAGTCATGTAAAATGTCCCATATAGATAAAATTTTATAAAACGTTTCTTGAAACGAGACCAAGGTAAAATTTCCAAAGTATTAGATTTAGATCGCCACAGCGGCTATGCCGCCTGGCGCAAGGATTACTTCGCCATTTTGTGGCCCTGTGTCACTATGTCAGAGACAGGCGAAACAGCCAACTAAAATAGATGAAACGTTTAGTTAAACTAGAAAAAGACATTTTGGCTTTAATAGAAGCTGAAACCCTAAAATTTAGGGATAATTATTTTTATGGATTTTCTGGGGAAGAGGTTTTACGGCGTGGAAGAGAAGTTGGCCAGGAAATCTTTGTTTTTGAGCGTTTACCCAGGGCTACAGATTTTTTACGTCAAAAAATAAAAAAAGATCCCCTCATAAAAAACGGCCTTACCGTCTTAGCACTTGAAATGACCGAAGCTAAAGGACGTTTTTCACGCACCTGGGTTGCTTCAAAAGGAGGGCTATGGCTGACTATAGCTTTATACGACGACATAACTCCAGAATTCAAAGGCTGGGTATCCATTATCATAGGCTTTGCCTTAACAGAGACTGTTCAGGCCTTTGGAGTACCTGCCAGGCAAAAATGGATAAATGACCTCTGGATAAATGAAAAAAAGTTAGCCGGCGTACTGATAGAAAGAAGTTCTAATTATGAAGACGCCTGGTACCTCGTGGGGGTAGGGCTTAACGTCAATAATTCTTTGCCTGTGGGGCTTCCAGCCACTTCTTTAAAAGAAATACTTGGTCACGAAGTTAATTTCCCCGAAGTTTCAGCCAAGTTTTTATTTAATTTACGAAAGTATTTAGGCTTGCTAAGGGCTTGCGAAGCCCATCTCCTTCAGGATAAGAAGCTCAAAAATCCTTTGCCAGGGATTTTTAAAATTTTCTCAGATACTATTGGTCGTTACGTAGCTTTTGGTGAAGACCTGACAGAAAGAGAAGAGGGTAGGGGGGTGGTAATTGATATAGATGATAGAGGGCGTCTTTTAATTGAATCCTCTTCAGGCCGCCAAATAAAGCTATTTTCTGGTGAAATAAAATATTTGTAAGACATTAAAAATTAGGCCTTTACAATATTAACGGATCTGCTTTTTGGATTGCTTTTTGTCCCTTATGATGTTCCAAATGAAACTAAAGGGAACCTCTAAAAATTCTTTTCTTGCGTTCTGCTTACGAAAACAATATCAAAATTTGTAAAAACTCCATAATAGTTACAATACTAGAGTTATAACTGAAATAGTTTGGTAGTATTTCAGTAATTGTGTCCGAAA